>JBJEBO010000173.1:0-3164 GCA_051870155.1 Candidatus Cryptobacteroides sp. | reverse complement strand
AGCGAACGAGGTCGAATCCTTGACCAACGCCCTCCTGTAACTTATGTCCGCCTCTTTGTAATCCTCTTTGCGGAACTGACGGTTCCCCCTGCGCACCTCCGAACGGTCAGTCTGTGCGAACGCCACCGTCACCATAAGCAATAAGGTAATAACAGATATTATCCTCTTCATCTTCATATCAAAACATTCTCCTGCGGCTGCGCCTTTCCCCTATGAGCATCTCTATCACAAAGAACACCAGCGCAATAGCGAAAAAATACATATATTGTTCGTCAAATTCCTCAAATACAATGGAATTGTACATTTCATCGTCCATTTTACGGATGTCATCAATGATTGGTCCGAGACCGAACTCGCTGTTGCCGGCCCTTACATAGAGACCGTTCCCGGCTTTCGCGACTTCCTGCAGCACAGCCTCATCCAAACGGGAAACAACAATATTTCCGTCACGGTCTTTCAGCAATTCACCATCCATCGGAATAGGCTGTCCCTCAGGCGATCCGACACCTATCGTATAAATGCGCACACCTATCTGTGCTGCCTGACGCGCTGCCTCAACAGGGTCATCCTCGTGATTTTCTCCGTCTGTGATGACTATCACGGCACGGCTTTTCTCGCTTTGGGCGCTGAAACCACGCACAGCCGTATTTATTGCATCCCCGATTGCCGTACCCTGAACAGGGACGGACGAAGTGGAAATGCTGTTGAGGAACATTTTTGCGGAAACATAGTCAGTTGTAATAGGCAACTGCACAAAAGAATTACCGGCAAAGACTATAAGTCCGATCCTGTCGTCACGAAGTTTGTCAACTATCCTTGAAATGGCAAGTTTCGCCCTTTCGAGACGGTTTGGTGAATAATCCTCGGCAAGCATAGAGTTGGACACGTCGAGGGCTATCATTATCTCAGCACCCTTGGTCTTGTGCTCCTTGAGTTTTGCACCTATCTGCGGACGGGAGAGACCAATCACGAAGAAAAAGAAGCCGAGTGCAAAGAGGGTGATTCTCACCCAACCCTTTGAAACTGAATGCGAAGGCATCAGTGCATGCACCAATTCCTCATCTCCCAATTTTTTCAGACGCCTTTTGCGAAGCCTGCACGCAACGGCATACAGGACAAAGAACAAAGGAACTGCAAGAATCAATATAAGATATTGTGGTTCAGCAAAATTCAGCATAACTTTCCTCCTGATTCATTATGGAAGTTTTCTCAGCACGAACAAACGGAGCACTATTTCAAGCAGCAGGGCTGCAAGCGCTATGAGGGCATATTTCAAGAACAATTCCTTGTAAACAGGGAAACTGTCTATTGAAGTGCGTGCCTTCTCCATCTTGTTGATTTCATTGTATATCTCCATCAGTTTGGTGTTGTCAGTGGCACGGAAATATCTTCCGCCTGTGGTGGATGCGATTTCCGAAAGCAGAGCCTCATCAATTTCCACCTGCACCTTCTGGATGTCCACCCCCCAAGGAGTCATCACCGGATATGGAGCCATTCCATTTGCCCCTACTCCGATAGTATATACCCTTATGCCATAAGTCTTTGCAATCTCTGCGGCCATCTGGGGTGTTATTTCTCCCCTATTGTTTACACCGTCCGTCAGCAGAATTACCACACGGCTTTTTGCATCAGAATCCTTCATCCTCGCCACCGCTGTGGCAAGACCGTTTCCGATGGCTGTTCCGTCCTCAATGAGGTCGGTGCTGATTTCTTTCATCAGGTTGATGAGTGTGGCACGGTCGGTAGTGAGAGGACACTGTGTGTAACTCTCTCCTGCAAAAACCACGATTCCCATACGGTCCGTTGGTCTCTGGGATATGAATTCTATTGCTATATCCTTGGCGGCACTGATTCTGTCCGGTGTAAAATCTCGTGCAAGCATACTTGTGGAAACGTCCATCGCGAGCACTATATCAATACCCTCGGTATCAATTCTTTCCATCTGGGTAGATGACCTCGGACGAGCTATGGCAAGTATTATCATTACAAGAGCAAGAGTCCTGAGGGCAAAAGGAAGATGCCTCAGAAATGCCATCCAGGAAGTACCTGCTGCCTTCCAGGGAGTGATGACAGACACCCTCAGATGGGGACGCCTGCCACAAAGTTCAAGGTAGAGATAATGCAGCACCATAAGTGCCGGTATCACCTCAAGCCACAATAAGTCAGGATATTCAAAGAACATTGCTTTCCTCCTTTTTCCTGTCCGGAGCCTTGTCATCCTGAGCCTGGGCGGCATCGGACTCAAGCTGCTCCTGATATGTCTGTGTTACAAAACGCACCGCGAGAGGCACAGTGTGCATATTCTCATCCTCAGATGCTACATACTTGGCAAATTTCACGAAATCCGCCCTTTCGAACAATTCCCGCAATTCCTTATAGAGATCATCCGGTATTTCCTTATCTTTCAGACCATCAAAAATCTCCTTTGTGGTGCTTTCAAGAGCAGAAACCCCATATCGTGCGGCAATATATTCCCTAAGCGCATCGGTGACCCCGGAATAGAACACCTTCTGCTTTTCAGGTGCCCAAAGTTTGTCTCCGCGCAATCCGTCAAGTTTCCTTAAAGCGACAATGTGTGCCGGTTCTGAAGATGCGCCGGCAGCTGCGCCCTTTTTACCATATCGTTTTATAAACCAAATAATTAGGACAACAAGAAGGGCAAGAAGAATCACACCACCAAAATATGGAAGCAATTCCTTGAAAGTGACAGGATATCGAACCTGACCTTTCAACTGATGGACTTCAAATGAAGCCGTATCCACGGGGATAGTCTTGAATTCAACCTGCTTGGATTCAAATACGAGGGTATCCACCGTGCCGTCAGGAAGCCTTCGTACAAGGGCTATAGGCGGCAGGAGATATTCCCCTTCATCGAATGAAGTAATTCTGAATCCGGCAGTTATGTCCATTTCATCCGGCTGCCCCTTCTTCCCTTTGAAAGTCTTAAGAGTGTCAAGTTCCCATCCCGAAACGACCTCCACACCTTCACAGAATTCCTTGGTAAAATCCGGAAAGGCAAAGCCCGTACCTTCCTGCACCTTCTCCATCTTCACGCCATATAGCAGTTGATCCGCTATAAGAACAGAATCTCTCTGCTGCAAAGGCGTGAGAAAAGCGCCTTCACATTGCAGGACCTGCCCGAAAGAAGGCAGGGCGGCAAGGAT
>JBJEBO010000172.1:0-3171 GCA_051870155.1 Candidatus Cryptobacteroides sp. | reverse complement strand
TAATTTATTATTTTTGTGAGATTTTAAATTGTTGTACTGAAATTATGAAACTCAACCAAGACAAGCATTCGGCATTCGTACCGAATTTTCTACTCGGAGCGGCTGGAGGAATCCAGTATCTCAAATTGAAAAACGCAAGTCGCAATCCGCGCAAATCACAGGAAAAATGTCTCAGAGCCATTCTCAATTACGGTAAGGATACCGTCTATGGAAAGGAGCATAATTTCTCATATATTCTTGAAGCAAAAACTGCAGAAGAACTTTTTAAGAGGTATCAGGAGCAGATTAAAGCGACTGATTATGAGGACTTCAGACCTTATGTGAATAGGATGAAAAGCGGCGAGACAGATGTCCTTTTTCAAGGAAAGCCGATTCTATACGCAACCACTTCAGGTTCCACTGGCGAGCCTAAATGGATTCCTATTTCCCAGGCATATCTTTCCAATATTTATGGAAAAATGAATAAGGTTTGGCTCTTCAACTTCATCAAGAACAGACCGAAAGTATATCAGGGATATATCGTATCCATAGTGGGTAAACAAATCGAGGGTTATACCCCGGACGGGACGATCTTTGGTTCTGTGTCCGGATTTACCCAGAAAAATTGTCCGGGTTTCGTAAAGAAACTGTATGTGTCTCCATCGGAGGTTTTCAATATTGAAGATTATACCGCACGCAACTATGTGATAATGCGTATGGGCATAGAGCGCAATACCACCCTCGTCGTGACTGCAAATCCTTCAACAATGGTTGAAATGCAGAAAAATGTCGATTTCTGGTATGATGAATATGTGAAGGATATCGAGAACGGCACGATCAGCGACAAAGTGGATGTGCCGGAAGATGTCCGCAAGGCCTGTGCCCCATATTTGAAACCGAATCCTGAGAGGGCGGAGGAACTCCGTGAGCTCAAGAAAAAATACGGACAGGTGCTTCCGAAGCATTATTGGCCTAATCTTCAGCTGCTTACTACCTGGAAATGTGGTAATACACGCATTTATCTCGACAAACTCGAGGTCTCTTTCCCGGATGGAATGCTTCATCAGGAATTCGCATATTTTTCATCAGAGTGCCGTGCGGGACTTGTGCTTGATGACAGCATAGAGACAGTCCTCTTCCCTCATTTCCACTATTATGAATTCAAGAAAGCCGAAGAGTTCGACGATCCGGATGCGCCTTTCTACCAGCTAGACGAACTTGTGGAAGGTCAGCAATATTGTCCGTTTGTAACCACTTTCAGCGGTCTCTACCGATACAATATGAACGATATTGTGGAAGCTGCTTCGCCATTCGTAAACACTCCGCGTATTCATATGGTACAGAAGGTTAACGGCATCGTGACCATCACAGGCGAGAAACTCTATGAGGGCCAGTTCATAAACGCGGTCAATCAGGCATCTGAATCCACTGGATTGAAACTCAACTACTTCACTGGTTATGCAGATCTTTCCGAGAGCCGTTATGATTTCTATTATGAATTTGAGGATGAGGCAGTGACCAGGGAACAGGCAGAGGCTTTCAATGTTTTGGTGGATGAAAACATTAAGAAGATGAACATTGAATATAAGGCAAAACGTGACAGTTTCCGCCTCCAGGCTCCGGTCGCCCATCGTCTTGTCCAGAATTCATTCGCACAGTTCAAGGAATATATCCTCTCTCAGACCAATCAGGATGCCTCCCGCTTCAAACCGAATGTTCTCGCCCAAAACGAAGAAAAGCATAACGCAATCAAGAGGTTTGTGCTTGATGGAGAATAATCATTCTTTCCTATAGCCGGAAATTATTATATCCTTTATGAACACGGAATTTGCATCCGTCTTCATAAAGGATATTTTGTTTTTGAAACTCCATATCCATTCAATAATTAGGATTTCGACAAACTGTCAAGTCTTCTACGAAATGCTATTGCAATGTTTTTTCTTGCATAATCGTTTACAGATACAAATGTCGTCTTTTGTTTGAGTTCATCAAAAGACATCTGTAGAAGCAATTTTGCCAAACATTCGTCAGCGAATGAATTTGATACAACATTTACTCCTTCAAAATCAAGAATGACTTTGTTGTTTTCCTCGATGAGCGGAATCAATATGTTTCTAACCTTTTCTCCGAGCATTCGTGTACCAAGATTCTCTCCTATTTCTTTGAATTTAAATATTGTTGCCATATAATTCGCCTGTTACCATAAATTATCCAATTCTTCTGTATCAATGAATGATTCATTGAATTGTTCTGCACAATCTGTTCTATTCTCAACCACATCATTGGGGTCAATTTCTTTATCAGAGTGGATTTCAAAATAAATGATAGTTCCTTGCCAGAATTCAGTGTCATATACTTCAACTTTGTTGCCATCAAACTGCATACAACTCTTGCCAGAATGTATTACTAACCTTATTCCTGCATTTTTTATCAAACGAGCAGTGGAATATAGTCCGAATCCCATTCCTTTCCCATCTGTAACTTTATCTTGAATGCAGGATGATAAGGCGGCGTGCTCTGTAATTTGATTATAAAGAGGATTAATTGACAATGATTTTTGTATACCTATTCCATCGTCGGAAACAAGTCCTTGAATCAGTTTGTTATCAGGTAAAAAGCGTGTGATAACTGTTCCACACATCTTTTCAGAATGAGTTAAAACATTGTCAAGAACTTCATAGAAGCAATAGCTAAAAGCTTGAAGAACACTTAACTCAATATCGGAATATGAGTTAAGCAATTTTACAATATCTGAATAAACGCTAAAAATCGAGTCCTTGTCAAATACCTCGATTCTTGGCGTAATTTCTTTCTGAGAAAAGTATTTATTTAGTAATCCATCAATATTCATAGTGAATGCAAAAATATAAATTTAATTTAAAGTTTATAATAATTACAAAATTTTTAGGTGTTTTAGTCTAGACAATATGGCTAATATCCATTCAATTAGCTGTATCTATCGTAAAATTTACTAAATTCGCGGCGGTTTTTAGTAGTGTATTATGAAATATGTATTTCAGTTCCTGAGAATCATGGTGTTTGCATTCATCGGGGAACTGCTCAACTATTTGATCCCGCTTCCGATTCCAGCAAGTATATACGGGATAGTGCTTCTGTTCCTTGCCCTTGAACTGAAAATAGTGAAGGTCAGTGACATAAAGGAGACGAGTTCGTTTCTGATAGCCATTATGC
>JBJEBO010000171.1:0-3173 GCA_051870155.1 Candidatus Cryptobacteroides sp. | reverse complement strand
AAGGTGAAAATCCTCGCTACACAATCAACTCAACCACAGTGAAGATGCTTGATGCCGGCAGTTATACTGCTCAGGTTTATGCAAATCCTGCTTCCGATGACATTTACAATACTATGTCAGATGCCGGAACCGCAGCTTTCGCAATCCTCCCTGCAGGTGGATCTTCAGAAGAAGGTGGTGCATTCCCTGTCAAGAGCCTTGATGAGTTTATGTCTGCCCTCGATGCACAGAAGCCGTCAATTATGCTTATGGAAAGCGGTTCACCTTATGTACTTGCTGAAATGCTGACAATCAACTATCCTGTTACAATCAGCGGTGAGAATGCAAATGTAGTAGTTGAAGGCGGAATCTCATTCCCTACAGGAACCGAAGATGCGGTAAGTGTAATTGATGGTGATGTGACAATCAGCAACCTTACATTTGATGACAGAACTTCAGGCAAGGGATGCTTCATCACTTTGACAGATAATATGCAGGTTGGCAACATTACTGTTGATAATGTTAAACTTGTCGGATACAGCAAATCTGCCATTTACGGCAATTTTGCCGGAACAACCACAGGCGACATCGTATTCCGCAACGCAACCCTTACAAACTGGGGAACCGGTCAGGGAGTATTCGATTTCCGCAAGGGTAGTTACTGCTGCTTGAAGATTCTTGAATCAACCATAGTTGGTGGTCGTGACTTCATCCGTATGGATTCAGCCTGCGATTGTGGAGATGTTGTAATTCGCAACAATACTATTGATGGAAGCAATACCGTAGCCAATGGAAATGGTGTCCTCTATGTCCGCGCAAAAACATCGAGCTATGTAGTTAGCGGCAACCTCTTCCTCAATGAGGTGGCTGAGGGCAAGAAGGTAATCTTTGCAAAGGCTTCAGGCGTAATGGTTCCTGATATGAGGAACAACTTCTATTATAATATTGATGTGGACAACTTCTTCTCAGGAGTTATCACCGAAGAAATTGCAACAGATGGCAACGGCGTCATTCTCCAGAGCGATCCTGTCAAAGATTCAGCAAACGGGGACTATACTCTCGTTAGCGGACTCGCAATGAGTTGCAAAGTCGGTGACCCAAGATGGAATCCATCACAGGTTCAGGCTGGCGGTGACAGCTTCACCGTAGCTTCTGCAGAGGAATATGAGGCCGCTATTTCAGCAGGTAAGACCGACATCACTTTCAAGGCAGGTGAATATGCTTTGACTATTAAGGCTATCAAGGATCTCCGCCTCACAGGTGAGGAGAATGTAACAATTGTCGGAAGCGTGGATATCGCCGGTGATGATCTTGGGAACCTTGTTTTCGACAACATTTATTTCAAATGTGACGAAACAAATACCAATGGAATCAATGTATCTGCAGCCTCAACAGCTAATTCAGTAATCGTACGCAACTGTTATTTCGACGGCTTCCTCAAGAGTGTTTGGTATGACAACAACGGTCTCAGCACAAGTTCACTTGTAATGAGCAACAATGTCGTTGTTAACCACGGTACCGGTCAGGGTGTCTTCGATATCCGCAAAGGTAATTATACCACCGTTACCCTCGAACAGAATACAATCGTTGGTGGACGTGACCTAATTCGTGCTGATGCCGGTACCATCACAGGAGCTTTCACATTCCGCAACAATACAGTGGATGGAAGTAACCTTGCAGTCAATACAAATGGTATTATGTATGTGAGAGCAACCCCTGCTGCATATATAATGAACAACAACCTCTTCATCAACGAGGTGAAGGAGGGTGCAAAAGTTATCCTTGCAAAGGCAACCGGAGTAACTCTCCCTACTGCTGCAAGCACTAATTTCTTCTACAACATTGACCAGGAGAATTTCTTCTCAGGAATCTTCAATAAGGAAGTTGCTGCTGCTGTTGAGGTTACCAACTGTCCTGTCAAGGATGCCGCTAACGGTGACTACACCTTGGTTGACGCTCTTGCAATGGCAAGCAACGTAGGTCCAAGACGTTGGAATCCACGTTCAGGTTCAGTAACCACTGATTTTACCGTCAATAACACTGAGGAACTCCTCAATGCCCTTGCTATTGGCAAATCAGGAATTACGATGAATTATGGAGTCTATGACCTCACAGCAGTTGAAGGAAATGACGCTGTATCAACAGGTATCCTCACCCTTACCAACCCTGTTGCCATAAAGGGTGTAGAAAAGTCTGGAAAGAAACCTCAGATTATCGGTGCCATCAAGCTTGGTGCAGGTGCGGACAACTTCACACTCCAGAATGTGGTTCTTGACGGAAAAGGTTTGACTATGGGTAATGCCCTTGAAATCGCCGGAGAGCTCAACTCTGCCAACATCATCGTTCGTGCTTGCGATTTCAAAGATTATTCGAAGAGTGCATATTACCATAGTACAACTTTTGCTGGAACAGTCAATCTTTTCAGCATCAATGCTTGTACTGTAAGCGGTTTTGGTACCGGTCAGGGTGTCTTCGATATCCGCAAGGGTACTTACACCACTGTCCTCATTGAAAACTCAACTATATATAATGGTGGACGTGATTTCCTCCGTGCTGATGCCGGTCTTGTAACCAACTCACTTGCTGTCAAGAACAATACTTTCGCTTCCACAGGAGTGGGCGCAGGTAACGGACTCCTTTGGGTACGTTCAACTCCTAACAGTTATGTGGTTGCAAATAACCTCTTCATCAACGAGGTTTCAGACGGAACCAAGACTCTGTTAGCTAAGACTGGAGCTACCAAGGCAACAATGGCAAACAACCACTTCTTCAATTGTGATGCCGCTAATTTCTGGTCAGGTACTTATACACAGGAAGAAGGAACTGCAAATGGCGGTTCAGTTCTTGAAGCAGATCCTTGCGCAAATTCAGCTGAATTTGATCTCACAATCACTAATAAGGCCCTTAAGGATGCCAAAGTGGGTGATCCGCGCTGGCGTTAGCATATTTTTGTGATTATTGAAACAAGAAAGGGAGTCGTCAATTCGGCTCCCTTTTATTGGTTCGTCCAGCACAAACTCACTTTAATAAAAAAGCCGGCGTAAAGCCGGCTGATATTTTGATGTGGAATATGTTATCTTTCGTACTCAACACGTACTCGTTTCTCCGCGAGAGTCTCGACGTATTTTATGACATTGTCCCTCATAGAATCTGCTTTGTAGGTTGCAAGTGCTTCCCAACTCTCAAAATCAGCA
>JBJEBO010000170.1:0-3174 GCA_051870155.1 Candidatus Cryptobacteroides sp. | reverse complement strand
TAACCCTCTGGATGTCAGTGACTGCGCTCGTGATCCTGATTCTCGGCAGCTTCCTGATAGATATGTTCTGGTGCAGATATATCTGCCCTCTCGGAGCCATTTCTAACACCTTCAAATTCTGGATCTGGCCTTTCGCCCTGTTTTTTATCTGGTATGCCCTCGTTCTTCTCGGAGTGAGTATCCCTTGGTGGATTCTTCTTGGAGCATTCTGCCTCACAGGCTATCTCCTCGAAGTAATCTCCGGCAAGCCGAAGATGCAGATTTTCACTATAATAAAAGACCATAACGCCTGCAACCACTGCGGAGCCTGCTCAAGGAAATGCCCTTATGGAATCGATATCAATTCCTATATGGACGGAAAGGTTAATTCAGTTGATTGCACCCTCTGCGGAGACTGTGTAGCAGCTTGTCAGAATTGCGCCCTGCACGTGGGAGTATGCCGAAAAACAAGATGGAGCGGATGGAAGAAGTTGATTGCTCCTGTACTTGCGGTCGGATTCGTGGCATTCGGTTTCTGGGCCGGTGACAAGGTGGAGCTGCCGACCATCAATGAAACCTGGGGCATTGAAACCGTAGATGAGGACGGAAATGTTACAAGCATAGCAGACTCATTGAAAATTATGCAGATGGATGGTCTGCGTTCTGTGAAATGCTATGGAAGCTCAATGGCATTCAAGGCAAGACTCGAAAAAATCAATGGTATTCACGGAGTCAAGACATACGTCAAGACTCATCGTGCCAGCATTATGTACAACCCTTCAGTAATAGATCCTGACAGAATCCGCGAGGCCGTGTTCACGCCGTCCCATTTCAGGATTTCCACTCCTGATCCGGAGGAAGTCCCTGTCTTGAGAATCTATACTATCCGCACAGAGAAGATGTATGACAAGATGGATATCAATTATCTGGGGCTTCAAATGAGGCTGACGGGAAAGAAGGTCTATGGACTTGAGACTGAATTTGCCTGTCCTCTGATTGTAAGGGTTTATGCCGACCCGCAGGAAAGTCTCGATGCGGAGTGGTTCAAGAAGATTGTTGAAATGAAGATGCTGAGTATGCCGGTTCACGGTGGAGGCACCAAAGACACGCCTGTGGATTATGAGTTTGTGAAATTGGAAGACGGATATTCCGAAATTGCTACGGCTGATTTCCTCAGGAAGATGTTCAATCCTTTCAAGGCCGAGTTCAAGAGCAGAGTGGAGGCTTGCGAGGGTAAGCCGCAATATATTTATGAAATTGTGGATCAGAATTATGAGAAGCCTATAATCCTGAGGAATATGCCGTTCCTGAGCAACCATCTTTCAAAAGAAGAGGGAATCATAGGCATATATCTCAATTTGAATGATGCGCTCAAACCGGCGATTCAAATCAGGTTCGCAGAGCCGATGACGGAGGAAAAACTCTGGTCGTTGATGACAATGGACACCTGGACCATCACCTACTCAAAGGACGATGTTCGTGAGGTCCCGGCCAAATTGTCGTTCAAAACTCCAGGAACTGTTTATCCGTTATAACCCCCTTTGTCATTTCGACTGACCTGTTTACCTGTCATTTCGACTGAGCGAAGCGAATGGAGAAATCCGATTCCCTTTGTCATTTCGACTGAGCAAAGCGAATGGAGAAATCTTAATACCAATGAAACGATTAACAGCAATACTAATAGCAATACTCCCCTGTCTGTCAATGTCGGCAGACGAAGGAATGTGGATGATAAACGCCATAGACAAGGCGCTGGAGCTCAATATGAAAGCTCGCGGGCTCAAGCTTTCCGCCAATGAAATTTATGATGCGGATGCGCCTGGAGCCTCCCTGTCGGACGCCGTTGTCTCCCTCGACTTCGGATGCACCGGCAGCGTAATCTCCGACAACGGCCTCATTATCACCAATCACCATTGCGCCTATTCTGACGTCCACGGCATCAGCACTCCTGAGCACAACTATTTGGAAGACGGGTTTTGGGCAATGTCATCCTCAGAGGAAAGGCACATCAAAGGCAAGGGTGTATTTTTCCTCAAAAAAGTGATTGACGTGACTGACGAAGTGCAGGCAATCCTCGATGAAGAGATGGCACGCGGAGGACACATCGGAATGCGCAAACTGGGTTCTATAATGGAGAAGCGCTATTCCAAAGAATACGGACTGGAAGCATCCCTTGCATCGATGTGGAGAGGCTCAAGGTATTATATCGCTTTGTATCAGGTATATAAGGACATACGGCTCGTTGCAGCACCTCCTGTATGCATTTCCGCTTTTGGAGGAGACATCGACAATTGGGAATGGCCACAGCATAAATGTGACTTCGCCCTTTACAGGATTTATACCGCGCCTGACGGCTCACCTGCCGAGTACTCAGAAGCGAACATCCCGCTTAAACCGGCAAAAAAACTTGAGATTTCCCTTGAGGGTTACAAACCGGGAGACTACACGATGGTCATCGGATATCCTGGCAGGACCAATCGCTATTGTAGCTCATTTTCAGTGGATTACGATCAGAGAGTATCTCTTCCGCTTTCCAATGCCACCCGAGGCGCCCAGATGGAGGTCATAAATGCGGCAATGAACACAAGCCCTGTCACAAGGCTCAAATACTCAGATTATTATTTCGGTTTGAGCAATGTTCAGGAGCTCGACTGCGGTCAGGTGGAATGTTTCCGCAGATTCGGAGTGAAAGGGATGAAAGAGTGCGAGGAAGAGCAATTGCAGGAATGGATTGATTCGGATGCGGGAAGGAAGGAAAAATGGGGTGGTATGCTCAGCGATTTGAGAGAAAAATATGCGGCAAGGGAGGATGCTGAGCGCGACAAGATTATCTATAGGGAAACTATGGTGATTGGTACACGCCTTGCCCGCTCTGTGAATCGAATCAACAATCTTAGAAATGACATCGCCAAAAGCGGAGAAAAAGAATGTTTCTGCGGCAAGAAATACAATTGTGTCAACAAGTTTATGTTGAAGGAATACGACCTTATTGATCCTGAAGTGGAAAAAGAGCTGTTGCACAAAGCCATAGAGACATATTTCAATAACATCAGCCCGGAGATGACAGGAGAATTCCAGAAAAGCGTGAAGGAGATGTTCACTTCTGAGGATGGGACTTGCGACTATCTGGCAATGATGGAGAGCCTTTGGGACGGCAGCGTATTCAGTTCGCGTGAGAGGCTGGAAAAATTTGTC
>JBJEBO010000169.1:0-3175 GCA_051870155.1 Candidatus Cryptobacteroides sp. | reverse complement strand
TGATGCGGTCCTTAATCTGAAGCGTCTGCCCGGGCAGCCCCACACACCGCTTCACCTCATTCGCGACTATATGAAGCCGCTCCGTCTTGCCACCTGGGTGTGCACCTGGGTGGAAGTGGAGCCTTTCGTCCGTCCGGAAATCGAAGCCTCAGAGCCGTTGGGCAATATCCCTCAGGACACCCTCGTCCAGACATTCACCATTCCGCAGATGCAGATGGAGCACAAGGCAAGACAGGCTCAGCGTACATTCCTCGCAGTGAAATCCAATATGCTCTATGATGCGGCGACAGTCATAAATTTCGACATAGAAGTACCTATTAATAAGCACTTCTCCCTGATGTATGAGCATCATTGCCCTTGGTGGCTGAGCAAGAGCAACCGCAACTGCCTCCAGTTCCTCTCAATGGGCGGTGAAGCCCGCTGGTGGTTCCTTCCGCGTACACGCGATTGGAATCATCCGGATGTGCTCTCAGGAAAATACAAACAGCGTGACGCTCTCTGCGGACATTTCCTCGGAGTTTATGCTTCAGGAGGAAAGGGCGACATCCAGGCATCCCTCAAAGGCTGTTATCAATTCGAATATTTCAGCGCCGGGCTTACCTACGGCTATTCCCTCCCAATCTCCAAAAGCCTGAATATGGAATTCTCTATATCAGCGGGTTATGCACGTGTGCCATATCGCCATTACAATCCTTCCGACGACTGGGAACTCCTTGTCAGGGACCCCGACAAGGTGGGAACGATGCACTGGTTCGGTCCGACGAAAGTGAAGGTGTCGCTTGTGGTGCCTATTAGGATGAAGACGAAGTCCGCCGCTCCGGGGTCCGCCACAATCATACCGGGGAAGACCGTTTATTCAAATGGAAAGGAGGTCGGAAATGATTGAGAAGCAGACATATAGGAGACTGTGGGCAATCTTTCCCGGAAATCTGTCACGGCTGCTGAAGGTTTTCGTGATGGTGCTCCTGCCGCTTGCCCTGTTTGATGGATGCGTGCGCCGCGAACTTGTGGATGTGGGAAACACTCATTATGTGAGGGTGTATCTGGATGAGCATCTTATGAATGTCACCGAAGGCTTTTACCGCGAATCCGATGCGCATCCGGTCTATAAGCGCCCGCAGATTCTGAGGGTGGCGCTTGCCGACAAGGAAACCGGGACCGTGCGCGCGGAAAGGTATCTGAGGAATCAGGGGGATGACGCAAAGGGGCATTATTACGATGGTTACATCATCGCCGACCCGGGTTGGTATGACCTGCTTGTGTATAACTTCGATACGGAAGTGACTCTGATCCAGAATCAGAACAACTTTATGTCCTCGATGGCATATACGAATGAAATCGCGTCGCATCTGCGTGCGCAGCTATATAGCCGTACGAAGGTTCCTGCCGAAGAGAAAATCGTCTATGATCCGGACCATTTGTTCGTTGCGGCGGTTGAGGATGTGAGGGTGCCTTATGTGAATTATATTGATACCCTGCACACGCAGGAAGGGGGGTATTTCGTGGCGGAGAGCATAGTGAAGTCCTATTATGTGCAGGTGCGGGTAGCGGGGATGAGATATGTTTCATCGGCAGTGTCCCTGCTGAACGGACTTGCAGGTTCGAGCCGTCTCTCGACGGGAATGTTGAATGAGGAAGACCCGGTGACCGTGTATTTCGAGATGACCCCGGGCGGGGAGTCGAATGCCACGGGAATGAGGAAGGCTGATGCGTTGGAAGCTAAGGATTTGGAAAATGAGGAGGATGCGGAGGATTTGGTGGTGCTATATACCACCTTCTCGACCTTCGGAAAAATTCCGTCGGCAACAAACAATTTGGAAATAACATTTGATTTTATGACCGCTTATGGTCAGCCATATTATGAGACCATAGACATTACGGATGTGTTCTCGACTCCTGAAGCCATTGAGCATCAGTGGCTTCTGATAGATAAGACCATTGTCATCCCGGATCCGCCACCAGGCGCAGGCGGTGGATTCAACCCCGGAGTTGATGAATGGGGAGATGTAAACACGGATATAACAATTTAATAAACAATAATTTATTCACTAAATCTTCTTGTATATGAAAAAGAATTTGTTTTTAGCAGCCTTGGCAGGCGTAGCGCTTGTCGGTTGCGCAAAAAATGAGGTGGCCCAGGTCACTGATGACTCGCAGAGGGAAATTACCTTTGCTGCTCCTGTAATGTCTGTTACTACAAAAACGCAGGAAATCACAGGAACAACATACCCTACTGATGCTCCAACATTTGGAGTATTTGGTTGGTATGTAGCTGGAAATACATACGATTCTTCTACAGCTCAGGCTTATATGTCAAACGCAGAGATGTCATATGATAGCTCTTTCGATGATACTGAAGATACTGGTAATGGTCGTTGGATTTCAAATCCTGTTTACTATTGGCCGAAACAGGGAACAATCACTTTTGATGCATATTCTCCATATTCAGTTGCTTCAAAGGTTACATGTGATAAGACTTATGGATTAAAATTCAACGACTTTGAGGTTACGAATGTTTTAGCTAATCAGGTTGACTTGATGTTTGCTAAAAGGGCGTATGACAAATCTTCCAGCAAGGGTACATCTGTTAGTGAATATGACGGTGTTGATATAGTATTTAATCATGCTCTTTCAGTCGTAAAATTTACTGTTAAAACAGCTGCTGATTATTCTGGTACCACTCAAATTGCTGTCAGGACAATAAAAATCATTGACGCTTTGGACGAAGCTACATTTTATCAGAATGTAGCTGATGACAGAAGTGAGAACCCTGTATGGGGCGATTATGGCGCGACAACTTCAGATTATGTTTCTCATGATGTTTTCAAAGTGCTGACAACTACTGTAGCAGATGCAGAATCTACAGTGATTGTGCTGCCTCAATCATTCTCTGCTGGTGCAAAACTTGATATCGAATATTATATCAAAACAGGTGTCAGTGCGTGGATTCCTCAGAACAAGACAATTGCTCTTTCAGAATCTGGCTTTGAGTACAAGGAAGGTGGCTCGGTTGTGACTGTCAGCGGTTGGGAAATAGGTAAGAGATATACTTACAATATAGCCATTGGTTTGAACGAAATTTATTTTGCTCCTTCAGTTACCGACTGGAAGGATGTTGACGTAACCGTCCCTACCATCTAATACTTTTAATCCCATCCGACCTGACCGCCGGTTG
>JBJEBO010000168.1:0-3175 GCA_051870155.1 Candidatus Cryptobacteroides sp. | reverse complement strand
ACAATGAAAGGGAAATGCCTGTCGTAACCGACCCGCTTTATTTCGTAATCAACGAGAAACAGCATTCGGTGGATATGACCGACAACGGCCACGACCTCCTGAGCAACTCTCTCTCAGATCCTAAGTTCTTCATCCTTCCGGATGTGGGTTCTGCAATGGCTGAACTTGAAAAGCAGGAACTCACCCCTGCCGAGAAACAGCAGAAGAAAGACGAGATTATGGCGGACTTCGCCCTCAAGTCTGAAAGGGTACACACAGTGAACCAGTTGCTCAAGGCATATACGATGTTCGAGAAGGACGTCGAATATGTGGTGATGGACAACAAGGTGAAAATCGTCGATGAGCAGACTGGACGTATCCTCGATGGAAGACGTTATTCAGACGGTCTCCACCAGGCAATTGAGGCGAAGGAGAATGTGAAGGTGGAAGCGGCCACCCAGACATTTGCAACTATCACTCTCCAGAACTATTTCCGTATGTACCACAAACTTGCCGGTATGACCGGTACGGCTGAGACGGAAGCAGGAGAGTTCTGGTCAATCTACAAGCTTGATGTAGTCGTAATTCCTACCAACAGACCGATTGCGAGGGTTGACGAGAACGACATAATTTACAAGACCAAGAAGGCGAAATATGAGGCCGTTATAAACAGGATTGTGGATCTCACCTCAAAGGGAAGACCGGTCCTTGTCGGTACGACCGATGTGGAGACCTCAGAACTCCTGAGCAGGATGCTCAAGATGAGGGGAATACAGCACCAGGTCCTCAACGCCAAGCAACACGCGAGGGAGGCGGAAGTGGTAGCACACGCAGGACAGAAAAGTACCGTCACCATCGCCACCAATATGGCGGGACGTGGTACGGATATCAAGCTTTCCGATGAAGTCCGCAAAGCGGGAGGTCTTGCAATCATAGGTACCGAGCGCCACGACAGCCGCCGTGTGGACAGGCAGCTCAGAGGTAGGGCCGGACGTCAGGGAGACCCGGGTTCATCCACCTTCTATGTATCTCTTGAAGACAAGCTTCTCCGCCTGTTCGGTGCAGAAAGAATTGCAAGCGTGGTTGACAAGATGGGACTTCAGGATAATGAGGCACTTGAAGCGTCTATGCTCTCAAGCTCCATCGAAAGGGCTCAGAAGAAAGTAGAGGAGAACAACTTCGGGATCCGTAAGAGACTGCTTGAGTATGATGACGTTATGAACTCCCAGAGGGAGGTAATCTACACAAGGAGGCGTAACGCGCTTTCAGGAGAAAGAGTGGAGATTGACGTGATGAATATGATGCAGGATATGGCAGCAGTCATCGCAGAGCGTGCAAAAGACTATGACTACGAAGGCTTCAAGGAGTACATTATGCGTGCCCTTTCAATCGAGCCGGGTCTTGATGAGAAGGAATTTGATAGCATCAAGGAAGATGCCCTTGCAAAACTTCTTGTTGACAATATGCTTGAGACATACAACAGAAGGATGGACACAATGGCCCAGAAGGCTTATCCTATCATCAAGGAAGTCTATGAGAAACAGGGAGCCATCTACAAGAACATCGCGATTCCTATTTCCGACGGTCGCAAAATGCTCACCCTTTCCGTGGACCTTAAGAAGGCATACGAGAGCGAAGGCAAGGAGATTGCCCGCAGCCTGAGCAAGACAGTAACACTCTATCAAATCGACGAACATTGGAAGGAGCACCTCAGGGATATGGACGACCTCAAGCAGTCTGTACAGAATGCTTCATACGAGCAGAAGGATCCGCTCCTTATTTACAAGTTCGAGAGTTTCAACCTCTTCTCTACAATGCTTGAAGAATTGAACAAGGACGTGCTTTCATTCCTCTTCCGTGCCCATATTCCGCTCAGGGATGCATCTCAGGCAAGGGAATCTGCTCCTGCAAGGAAACCGGACCAGAGCCAGATGAGGACAAGCCGTACGGATCTCGTCACCAATTCCGGAGAGCCTAAGAGCAAAGCTCCGATTCACGTTGAAAAGACAGTAGGAAGAAACGATCCTTGTCCTTGCGGTTCAGGAAAGAAATATAAGAACTGCCACGGGCGTAATATTTAGGAAATATGGCAAGAGTAGAATTACCGCTGAATGTCAATTCAGTGAGCAGGATTTCGGACGGAGCTTCTTTTGAAGGAACCGTCCATACATCAGGAGACCTCAGAATCGACGGGGATTTCCGTGGAACCATAATTTCCGAAGGCAGGGTGATTATCGGTGAATCAGCCACAGTGAACGGGAAGATTGCCTGTGAGACAGTGGACTTGAACGGCAAAATGGAGGGAGACCTCTATGTCAAGGAAACCCTCACCCTCAAAAACGGTTGCGAAATGAAGGGAGGAATTAATATCAAGAAACTCGTCGTGGAACTCGGTGCAGTTTTCAACGGTACTTGCAAGATGATTTCAGCAGAAGAATTCGAGGCTTCTGTCAAAACACTTGAGGGAACTGGAGTTCAGAACGGGAAATAAACCTTTCAGGCATAGGCATTTCATAGACGGACTTGCGCAGGAGACTGCGAAGTCCGTCTATTGTTTCCCGGGACTTTTGTGATTCGACGGATATGGTCTCCCCTATCCCGATTCTGGTTTTTAATCCACTTTTGTTGAAGAGTTCCCCGGGAAGCCTGAGCAGACGCACCTTCCAGTCTATAAGCCCAAGAGAATAATAGAAATTTGAATTCCTGTCAAAGAATCTTACCGGTACGACAGGCACCCTTACCTTTTGTATGAGTCTGATAACAGCCTCCTGCCATTCCCTGTCTCTGATGCAACGCTCTTTGATACTGAGGTCGGATACTGCTCCTGATGGAAAGAGCCCGAGAGGGGAACCGTCGGCAAGTTGTCTCATAGCTGCCTTTATTCCCATAATGCTCTCCCTGTTGGCGGCAGTCCTCTCCTTTCCCGTAGGGATGACGGTGATGAAATTTGGAGACAAAGCCCTTATCCTTGCGAGGAATTTATTTACGAGCACCTTGAATTCCGGTCTGATATGACCGAAAAGGTCCACAAGCATAATCCCGTCTATGCTGCCGTATGGATGATTGCTGACTGTGATGAAAGGACCTTGCGGAAGAGACGCGAGCCTTTCCGGATTGCCTATCATATAATCCACTCCTATGTCCTTAACCCACATTGCAGCTAATAGAGATCTAACCACCTGATTTTGAGGGAGGG
>JBJEBO010000167.1:0-3187 GCA_051870155.1 Candidatus Cryptobacteroides sp. | reverse complement strand
GTATTCCGTTGATAGTGAGCAGGGACGTTATCCACGGCTTCAGAACAGTATTTCCTATTCCTCTCGGACAGGCTGCAACCTTCGATCCTGAAATAGTAGAGCAGGGTGCGCGTATTGCCGCAATCGAAGCCACTGCTTCCGGTATCAGATGGACATTCTCTCCGATGCTCGACGTCGCCCGTGACCCGAGATGGGGAAGGGTTGCCGAAGGTTCAGGTGAAGACCCTTATCTCGATTGCCAGATGGGAGTCGCAATGGTTCGAGGTTATCAGGGGAACAACCTCTCTGACCCTACTTCGATGGCCGCTTGTATCAAGCATTTCGTAGGCTATGGAGCTGCCGAAGGCGGACGTGACTACAATAGCACGATGATTTCAGAGCGCTCGCTTCGCAATATCTATCTCCCTGCATTTGAGGCTTGTGCCAATGCTGGTGCTGCAACCCTTATGACCTCCTTCAATGAAATCGACGGCATCCCTTCAACAGGAAACCGCTTCCTGCTCAAGGATGTGCTCCGCGATGAATGGGGATGGAACGGAATGGTTGTCACTGACTGGAACTCTTCCGGAGAGATGATAGCCCACGGCTATGCAGCTGATTTGAAAGACGCTACAGACAAGGCTGTGAACGCAGGTGTGGATATGGATATGATGTCCCACGGATTCATCGCCTATCTTGAAGAGCTTGTCAAAGAAGGCAAGGTTTCCATTAAGGAAATCGACAGGGCTGTGCGCAACATTCTCAGACTCAAGTTCGAACTCGGACTTTTCGAAAACCCTTATGTCGATCCTTCAGCATCTGCTGCAGTTGACTATGCACCTGAACATCTTGCAGCGGCAAAACAATGTGCTATTGAGTCTGCCGTCCTCCTTAAAAATGATGGAGTGCTCCCTCTCGACAAAGCACGCACTATCCTTGTGACCGGTCCGCTTGCGAACGCACCTCACGACCAATTGGGAACCTGGGCATTCGACGGACAGAAAGAGCACACGGTGACTCCGCTTGAAGCTCTTCGTAAAGAATATAATGTAATTTGGGAACCGGGCTTGAATTATAGCCGTGATAAAGACTGCTCTTCTTTCGGAAAAGTGCTCTCAGCCGCTTCACGCGCCGATGCTGTGGTCGTGGTTGTCGGTGAAGAGGCCATCCTTTCAGGAGAAGCGCACTCACTCTCCCGTCTCGACCTCCAAGGTGCCCAGAGTGAACTCATTGAGACTGTTGCAAAGAGTGGAAAACCTGTTGTCGTAGTTGTTATGGCCGGTCGTCCTCTCACAATCGAGAAAGATCTTGCCAATTGTGGGGCAATGCTCTATTCTTTCCATCCGGGAACAATGGGAGGTGAAGCCATAGCAGACCTCATCAAAGGTAAGGTTTCACCATCAGGTCGTCTTCCGATGACCTTCCTCAGGGATGCCGGACAGGCTCCTTTCTACTACAATCACAACAATTCCGGTCGTCCTTGCTCCGGCAACGAGACCCTTCTCGAGAACATTCCTCTTGAGGCTGGACAGACATCTCTCGGATGCACTTCCTTCTATCTCGACACCGGTTACGGACCTCTCTTCCCATTCGGCTATGGACTCACATATTCTTCATTCAAATATTCCGACATTTCGCTCGAAAAGAATGAACTCCGTGCCGATGAGACCCTCCGTGTGAAATTCAAACTCACCAACACCGGTAATTTCAAGGCTGTTGAGGTGGCGCAGCTCTATGTGCGCGACCTTGTCGGAAGTGTTGTCCGTCCGGTTCGTGAACTCAAGAGATTCGCAAGGGTGGAACTCGCTCCTGGAGAGAGCACTGAACTTACTTTTGAACTTCCTGTGTCAGAACTTGCTTTTTGGAATGCAGATATGCAATATGTTGTGGAACCGGGAGCATTCATTCTTTGGGTTGCAGGAGACTCTGCATCAGGAACACCTGTTGACTTTACAGTAAAATAACGAAATTATGGACAGATTCATCGCTAAGGCCCTTATCTTGATCTTGTGCGTAGCATCTTTGGTTAGTTGTTCTAAAAATATGGAACCTGAGAAACCAACTCCGCCGGCATCGCTTCTCGCCCTTGTAGAAGCATACGAAAACGGCAAAATCGTAGATACTGTATCTCAGGAATTGGAAGTAACAAAAATCAGTTTTACCGATGGATCTGTCCTTACCGTTCCTTTCAAGGAACTTCGTATAAGGGATTGCCGCAAGGCAACCCCTCCTTCTGTAGGAATGGCCCCAGGTGCTGAATCCTGGTCTGTGGGTGGCATCCTTACAGGCGTACCTTACACTCCGGACTACGCTGACAGCGAATCACTTGCCGTCTATGCCTATTATGATGAATACACCCTTCACATCTATTTGAGCAACGGCAATATCCTTACTTTCCAAAGCAAATGGGACAGTCTCAAACGCAGGCGTGTCCTCCCTGTCGTAAAACTCTACACCGACAGTGCTGTAACGAGCAAGGAGGATTATGTGAATGGACGTATTGAAATATCTGATAGTGAAGGCCTATATGGCAGCACTGATCTCTTCAATGCTCCGATGAAAATCAGGGGCAGGGGCAATTCCACCTGGGGAATGCCTAAGAAGCCGTACAAGATCAAACTCGAATCCAAAGCTTCAATCCTTGGAATGCCTGCGGACAAGGAATGGGCTTTGCTTGCGAATTATGCCGACAAAACCCTCCTTCGCAATGTAGTGGCAATGGAACTTTCTCGAATCTGCGGTTTCAGCTGGACACCGAGGATGGTGAGCGTTGAGGTATATATGAATGACTCCTACCAGGGCGTATATACCTTCTGTGAGCATAAGAAGGTGTCATCGGCAAGGGTGAATATAGATGTGGTAGAGGAGAATGATAATGATGCTGAAAGCATTGATGGAGGCTATTATCTTGAGATAGAACAGAATATGGATGAAACGACTTGTTTCTATACTTCGATGGGAGTGCCTATGATGTTTAGCGATCCGGAGATTCCTTCTGCGCCCCAGCTTGAATATGTCAAAAAGTTGTTTAATGATTATGAAAACGCCCTCAGGAACGGGAACTATTCCGACACTGGAGACGGCTGTTTCGCCTTTATCGACGAAAATTCGTTCATAGACAATTATATAGTCCAAGAATTGACAAAGAATATTGATGGCAACCTCCGCAAGAGTACATTCCTGACAAAAGAAAGGGGGAAGAAGCTTG
>JBJEBO010000166.1:0-3211 GCA_051870155.1 Candidatus Cryptobacteroides sp. | reverse complement strand
GAAGTCGTTGACTGACATCATCGTATCAATTTTCACATCTTCAGGAAGATTCTCCGAAGCTTCGGCGATAAGGGCGTCGATGGAATTAACGACCTCCGTGGCGTTGGAACCGGCTGTCTGGAATATCATCAGCTGGATTCCCGGATGTCCGTCCATTCTTGAGGTGTAACCATAAGACTCGATACCGAGTTCAATATCGGCCACATCCTTGAGTTTCAAGATTTCTCCGTTGCTGTCGGCGGAAATCACCATCTCTCCGAATTCCTCAGGGGTCAGTTTCCTTCCCCTGTATTTCATCGTATATTGATAGGTCGAACCTGAGTTCTCTCCGAAGGCTCCGGTAGCAGCCTCTATGTTCTGCTCTGCGAGCACAGCAGTGACATCGGACGGCACAAGGTTGTGCCTTGCCATCACAGTAGGATTGAACCAGATACGCATTGAATATTGTGCTCCGAGAAGCACCACGTCTCCGACACCCTTGATACGTTTGATTTCAGGTTCGATGTTGAGTTTCATATAGTTGGCGAGGAATCTCTCGTCGTAGGTCCCGTTAGGGCTGTGGATGTCGAGAATCTTCAGCATTGAGGTCTGCCTCTTGATGACGGTCACACCGATTTTGGTTACCTCGGCAGGCAATGAACCCAGGGCCATTGACACACGGTTCTGGACATTGACAGTCGCCATATCAGGGTCTGTCCCCTGACGGAAATAAATGTAGATGGATGCAGAACCGTTGTTGTTGGAGGTGGACTTCATATAGTCCATATTCTCCACACCGTTGATAGATTCCTCCAAAGGGGCGATGACGGCTTTCTGGACCGTCTCAGCACTCGCTCCCGGATAGGAAGTCATCACCATCACCGTAGGAGGCGCTATGTCAGGATACTGTTCAATCGGAAGGGTGAACAGACCTATGATTCCGGCCAGGACGATGATGATTGAAATTACCGCCGAAAGAACGGGGCGGTTGATGAATGTTCTTAAATTCATAACTGCACACCTCCTTCAGCCTCTCCTGCGAGAATCGGATTCACGCTGACACCCTCGCGGAGCATTCCTGCACCTTCAGTGATGATGACGTCGCCCTTCTCAAGTCCCGAAAGGACGATATAGGACTTTCCGTCATCACTCAAGAGAGTCTTGATGAATGTGCTGACCGTCTTTCCGTCAACCACTTTCCATACGCAGATCATATCCTGCATCTCGAATGTGGCCTTGCAAGGAATGACAATGACATCGCTATAGTCTTTCTTGATGAGGATGTCTCCGGTGGCGCCACTGTGAAGGATGCCCCCTGCGTTAGGGAAGACCGCACGAATAGAAACACTTCCGGTGTTTGGGTCGATAACTCCGCTTATTGTCTCGATTCGACCTTCTGCTCCATAGATGGAATCATCTGCAAGTCTGAGGTTTACAGGAGGAAGGGAGGCTATGACCTCGTCCATTGAGTTATGCGATGCAGTCATCTGGAGTAGTCTGATTTCAGACACGGAATAATATACATACATCTTTGAATTGTCGGAAACCGTAGTAAGGGGCTTCGGAATAGCAGGTGACACGAGCGCACCCACACGGAAAGGAATGACTCCCACAACTCCATCCGCAGGGCTTTCCACCCTTGTGTATTTCATATTGTTCTCCGCGTTGACCAGCTGAGCCTCGGCCTGGGCGAGCTGCGCCTTTGCTGTGAGATAGGCGTTTTCACTCGTGAGCAAATCAAATTCTGAGATTACTTTCTGCTCATATAGCTTCTGCCTGCTCTCGTAGGTGAGCTTTGCTGTGGCCACACCCGCCTTCGCTGCTTCTACATTGGCCTCCGCCATATTGAGGGCGGCCTTAAAAGGCACCTGGTCTATCACGAACAGGGACTGTCCTTTGCGGACTCTCTGTCCTTCCTTGACACATACCTGTGAAATAGTTCCTGAGACTTGAGGATAAATCGCAATGTCCTGACATCCCTCGATGGATGCCGGATAACTTTCATAAATGCTGATGTCTGTTCCGACGGCTTTCATTGCCGAATAATTCGCCGCCGTTTCCTGTCGCTGATTTCCTGTTTTGCAGGAAAACACCGAAAGACAGCATCCCAAGACTGCTGTCAATAATAAACACTTCTTCATCTTTTTTCATTTTAGCGGCGCAAAGGTACATTGATAAAACGATGGTGAAGATTTCAAAAAATGAATAAATTTGTTCAAAATCGGAAAAGAATCACGATATTTGCGGTAAACAACGAAAAGATATTATGACTATAACGGACGAATTTTCATATACCTATAAAGAATATAAAGAAAACGATATCAAAGAATGCGGTTCACATATTTCCGGAGGTGCAATCTGCCTGTGTATCGAGGGGAAAGCGGAAATTCGAGTGGGAACAAAAAAAATTTCAATAGAAAACGGGGCTGAAATCATTCTTCTTTCAGAAACGTTTATGTTCATTATAGGATGCAGCGATGACATCCTTCTCAAAGTGTTCGCCTTCTCAAAAAAGATGTCATTTCAGGCGATGAGGAAATTCGACCCGCTGTTTTTCAGGCATATCAACAACCATCCCGTCTATAAACATATCCATCCGGAGACCTACCGCAATTCACTCTCCTATCTCAGCATCATCTCCGACCTTCAGAACGACCCGCACAACAGATTCAATGTCATTATAGCCACCAATCTGCTCAGGAGCCTGATGCTCAGCATCTATGACAAAATCCTCCGATATGACGTCATCGACAAGGGAGACATCCAAAGGACGAGGAAAGAAATGATTTTCGACAGGTTCATAGCCCTCATAAACGAAAAGGGGCAGTGTCACAGGGAAGTAGCCTGGTATGCCGACCAGCTCTGCATCTCTCCGCGCTACCTCAACAATATAGTAAGGGAAGTGTCGGACGAATATCCAAAGGAAATAATCGACAGGCATATTGTATTGGAAATCAAAATGTTGCTGACATTTTCAGATTTATCTATGCAGGAGATTGCCGATAAGCTCAATTTTCCGGACCAGTCCTATATGGGGCGCTTTTTCAGACGTTCCACAGGGGTGGGTCCTCTTGCCTACCGCAAACAGGAAATTACACTGTAAGTTCTGCCACCTGCCGCGTTTGCATTAAAATGAAAAAAATAGTAAGTTTGCAAGGATGACTAAAATGTGATGCGATGCTTTACCCTATTGGAATACAGAATTTTGAGAAACTCCGAAATGAAGGCTGTG
>JBJEBO010000165.1:0-3213 GCA_051870155.1 Candidatus Cryptobacteroides sp. | reverse complement strand
CCTTTGAAGTGGTTTCGACTCAGGACAGCACCCTCGTGTTCACAAGAACTCTTCCGGAGAACAAGGTCACAGTGTCCGTAAACCTGAAGAAACCGTGGAATTACGATGTAGTTGCTGAGTAAATTGCTTAATAACACGAACTAAAACCGCATATTATGTTTAAGAAATTGATTCCGGCTGTTGCCGCAATGGCGCTAATTTCTTGCGCCGGTCCTGGTATGAAGATAAATGTCAATGAATTGGCTGATGCCGAAGGCACCCGTGTTTCAAGGGTTGAGCCTCTGTCCTGGTGGACAGGAATGAAAACGCCTCTCCAAATTATGGTTCAGGGAGAGGGAATATCTGAATATTCCGTGTCTGTTGCCGGTCCTGTCTCTGAGGATGGCACCGCAGCTATTACAGATGCAGTGAAAGTTACTGAAATCCACAAGGCGGACAGCCCTAACTATCTGTTCGTTGATGTGAAAATCGATGCTTCCGCAACTCCTGGCACCTATTATCTCGTGTTCTCTGAAAACGACACCCCTGTATTCAAATATCCTTATGAGATTCAGGCACGTCGCCAGGGTTCAGCAGAGCGCAAGAGCTTCACTACTGCCGATCTTATGTATCTTATTATGCCAGATCGCTTTGCCAATGGCGACCCTTCAAACGATTCCACAGATGACACAGCCGACAAACTCGACAGGAAGGCTCTCTTCGGCCGTCACGGCGGTGACCTCCAGGGCATCATCGACCATCTCGATTATATCGCCGATCTCGGTGTGACCGCCATCTGGTGTACACCTCTCCTTGAGGACAACCAGCCTGAGCACTCATATCACGGCTATGCTTGCACCGACTATTATCACATAGATTCACGTTTCGGAAACAATGAACTCTATAAGGAATATGTCAGCAAGGCACACGAAAAAGGCATCAAAATTGTGATGGATATCGTTACAAATCACTGTGGTTCAGCTCATTGGTGGATGTCCGACTTTCCGTTTGCAGATTGGGTTCACCAGTTCCCTGAATATACTGGCAGCAATGTATGCTTCTCAACCTGTATGGATATCAATGCTTCAGCGAAAGACCTCCACATCCACGAAAGCGGTTGGTTCGACAAGTCAATGCCGGATATGAACCTCGATAATCCTTATGTCCTTCAATATTTCAAACAGTGGGCTGTATGGTGGATTGAATATGCCGACCTCGACGGTCTCAGGGTGGATACCTATCCATACAATGAGAAGAATCCTATGAGCGAATGGTGCAAGTCCGTAAGAAACGAATATCCGAATATCAACATCGTCGGAGAATGTTGGACTTCATCCATTCCTCAGCTCGCATATTGGCAGGGTGACAATGAAAACAAGGACGGCTTCAACAGCAATCTCCCATCTATTATGGACTTCCCTCTTTATGATGCCATTTGCGCAGGTGTTCCGCGTGATTCCCTCGGATGGGGTCAAGGTATGACAAAGGTATATGACTGCGTATCGCACGACTATGTATATCACGATCTTTCCAAGATGCTGATTTTCCCTGGCAACCACGATACCGACCGTCTTGCCGACGTGGTGAGAGGCAATGTTGACAGGGTGAAGCTCGTGATGACGATGATGGCGACTATGAGGGGAATACCTCAGATTTACGCCGGTGACGAACTGATGTTCCGTTCTTGCGATCTTAGTATGGGTCACGGAGGACTCCGTGTTGACTTCCCTGGCGGATGGCCTGGTGACACGCAGGATTTCTTCACTGCAGAGGGGCGTAAGGCAGCCAAGGTCGGAACAGACGGCAAGGATCTTAAGGAAGGAGTATTGAACGAGTTATATGACTATCATTCATCACTTTTCAATTGGAGAAAAGGCAAGAAGGTCATCCACGACGGAAAGACAATGCACTTCCTTTCAAGGGACAATACCTATGCTTATTTCCGTTATGATGACACCGACGCAGTGTTCGTATATGTCAATAACTCAAGAGGAAAGAAACATATTCCTTGGTCTTATTATTCAGAAATCACCGAAGGACTCTCAAATGGTCGCAATGTAATTACCGGAGAGGCTGTGGAGGTGTCTGATGAGACTGTTGTAGGTCCTCGCCAGGTTTTGGTAGTTGAATATTCAAGAAAGAAATAAATTTATGAAACTGACTTTGACAGCATTGGCAGCCGCTTCCCTGCTGCTCGCAGGCTGTGCAGACTGCGCAAAAGACAACTTCTGCAACAATGTACCTGTAAAAGGCAATCTCACCGAGGTGCAGACTGCCGCTTCTCCTGACGGAAACCTGGTGCTCACATTCGGTATTTCCCCAGATGGCAGGCCGGTCTATTCCCTCAAGTGCGGTGACAAACCTGTGATTCTCGAAAGCGGCCTCGGATTCATTCTCAGAGGTACCGTAAAGGCTACTGAACTTGTTTATGACGGGGACAATATCGACAAAGTGGATGAAAAACCATTGAACTCTTTTATGGACGGTTTCTCTCTCGAGAGCGTGGCCACTGATTCATTTGACGAGACCTGGACTCCTGTATGGGGCGAGGAATCTCAGATCAGAAACCATTATAACGAATTGGCTGTGAATCTCGTGCAGAAATCTACCGATAGGAAGATGACTGTCCGCTTCCGCATTTATGATGACGGTCTCGGATTCAGGTATGAGTTCCCGGCACAGGATAATCTCAACTATTTTGTAATCAAGGAGGAATGTACCCAGTTCGCTATGGCTGGCGACCACACTGCCTGGTGGATTCCGGGAGACTATGATACCCAGGAGTACAACTACACCGAGTCCAAACTTTCTGAAATCAGTTCTCTCTTCGAGGCTGCCGTTTGCGGCAACTCCTCACAGACTCTCTACTCCAAGAACGGAGTCCAGACTTCTCTCCAGATGAGGACTGAGGACGGTCTGTACATTAATATCCACGAGGCTGCCCTCGTCGATTATCCTTGTATGCATCTCCAGCTCGACCCTAAGACCCTCACATTCGTTTCACACCTCACTCCGGATGCACAGGGCTGGAAGGGCTATATGCAGACCCCTTGCAACACCCCGTGGAGGACGGTGCAGGTGACCGACAGCGCGACCAAGATGCTCGCAAGCCGCCTCGTGCTCAACCTGAACGAGCCTTGCGCCTACGAGGACGTGTCCTGGATACACCCTGTGAAGTATATGGGCGTATGGTGGGAGATGATTGCCGGTGCCGGCAGCTGGGCATATACCGAT
>JBJEBO010000164.1:0-3220 GCA_051870155.1 Candidatus Cryptobacteroides sp. | reverse complement strand
TCGGCACATCTCCGGGTATGAAATGCACTCCTGTAAATTCGCCTTTGTCCCTATCAAAAAGGTTGAGACCCACCCCTTCCCAGGTCGGGCACCACATCTGTCCCCGGCTGTCCTCCAGGAATCCGGTGTACCAGTTAGCCCCCCATAGCTTGCCCTCGAGAAGCAGAGGAAAAACATATCCAGCCGGGACACTCCACAGACAATGCCTCTTGAAAGTCCCGGATTCTTTGTCGAAAGTGTTGAAACCGACGTGGGACCAAAGTCCTATGTAGATGGTCCCGGCGCTGTCCTGATAGAGTGCGCTCACCTTGTTCTCGTTGAGAGAACCGTCGTTAGGCGCCTTGTGCAGGGCATATTGCCTTAATGTTTCCCGTTCTCTTTTGCGAATGTCGGCCGTAAGATTCCCGCCCAGGAGTTCGTATTTCAGGTTGCCGAAGGATAAAGTCCTTAGATTAAGGGTGTCCACTCCGTTTTCTTCTGTGCCTATCCACAACAAACCGTCTCTATCTTGCATCAGGGCGGTCACTGAATCAGAAGAGAGCCTGTTTTCCAAGCCGAATCCCATAATGGCGTTGTTCATATTAGGAAATACCGACAAGCCTTTGTCCGTACCCACCCATACATTTCCACACTGATCAGTAAAAAGGCAATATATATTATTGGAAACCACCGACTTATCGTTTTCAGGATTATGGGCGAACCTATCGTAACTATCCAATGTCTTGTTCATCCTGATAAGCCCGTTCCGTCCTCCGAACCAGATTCTTCCTGTCCGGTCGGTCGTAGCACAGACAGCAGCAATCGGAATTTTGGTTAATGTGTGGAAAATATTGCTGTCCGGGTTATATGTGGACAGAAGACCCTTGTCGTCCGTGGCGTAAAAAATACCCCGAGAGTCTTCAGCAAATGCCGACCCTTCGAAGTGTTCCGTGTCGGGATTGCGGATGGGGTAGGTGCAGGTGCTGATGTCGCCATTCTCGATTTTTGCTACCGAAGTGGCCCTTCCTCCTACCCAGATTCGTTCTTTACTGTCTTTGAAAATATGGTCGTAATAATAGTCTCCTTCGAAATATGCCCCTTTGAAATCGGTGCTTTCAATGTGCTGGTTTTCAGGATTATAATGGATAATTGTCCCGTTGTCCGCGTGCATCCAAAGGCTCTGGTCGCTGTCAATGAACAGGGATTTGACCGCTATATTTTTGCCGTTTTCCCCACATACTGCATCTATGACCTCTGACACTCCGTTTATCTTGTCGAACCTTTCAAGTCCCGACTCAGTACCCACCCAAAGAGTTCCTTCCGGACCAGAGGCGGCACATCTCGTCCTGCAATCCCGGAGAGGTCCTGAGGTCGCCTTGTCCCCGTAATTTTGGAAAAGGGTGCCGTCGAAACGGCAGAGACCCCGGTCGGTGCACAGCCATATCATCCCTTCCTCATCTTCCTGAATGAAAAGGATTTTGTCGGAAGGAAGCCCGTCGGAGGTGTTCCAGGAAACAAACCGTCCAGGCACTTCGTGTGGGCAGCCTTTTCCCGATGGAACACTCGTGTAACAAAATGCTGGCAGTGCCGCCCCGAAGGACACTGCCGCCGCAAGAAGAAGGATGGCCACCGCCTTTGCAGAAATTGTTTTCACAATGGTTGTCAGTTTCTGCAAAAATAATAATTATTTGGAAACAATCCGATTAAGCAAACAATTCCCGTAAAACACGAAGGGAATTGACATTTATTGCCGAGTCTGTATGGTGCTCAAGGTAGCGCAGGAGGCTTTCTGCCATCTCGTTACGCACTTTCCCTGAAAGGGGTATCAGCATCGACTGTTCGAAGGATGAATTGAGGAAGTTTTCGAGCACATCGATATTGCTTCCGGCGAATGGTTCGAGGTCGCGGCGATCCGGCGAGAAGCCCAAATCCACGGCGAGCTGTAGCAGGAAGCGTATATGGAAATTGGCGAAATCGCTTTCCACAGCATCCAGAAGCAGGATATCCCTCACGCAGCTCTCATAAAGCCCCGGTTCATCGGTGCCGTCCTTGACCACACGATACAGAACTTCGCTGATGAACATGGTCATCGAGTTCTTGTAGAGGTTGTTTCGTATTGAGTTGAGTGGATGGCGACAACTTAAGTTCCTTGCCGTATAGAGGGTTGAACGGTTGGTTTCCGTCACATCTGCCTCAAGGATGTTCAGGGGCAGAAGGAGGGATGCTTGCACTTTGGAACCTACGCCCTTTACCATAAAACTGCGTCGCCCGTAATTGCGGCTCAGAGAATGCAGCACCACCGAAGTTTCTCCGAACTTGGTGGTGTGGAGGACGATAAGTTCCGTATTTACAGTCATTTGGCGGTTCTATTGTTCATTAAGCCACTGAGCCATTGCGCGGAGAGCTTTTCCTCTGTGGGAGATTGCATTTTTCTGCTCTTCCGTGATGTCGGCAAGTGTTCTGTCGGGATATTCGTCGGAGATGAAGATAGGGTCATAACCGAAGCCTCCGTTGCCGGATTTCGCGCGCGCGATTCTTCCTTCAAGGCTTCCTTCGAAATAGTGCTTTTCTCCGCCTGTAATCAATGTGACAACGCTTCTGAATCTTGCCCTCCTGCGAATAGGCTTCACCGAAAGACCGAGGTCTCTTGCCATACTTGACTCAAATTCCGCAATGTCAAGTTCTTGCAGGAGCTTGTCCATATTCTTGTTGAAATCCTTGTCATCCCCGGCATAACGGGCCGTGTGCACGCCAGGGGCTCCTCCGAGTGCATCGACTTCAAGTCCTGTGTCATCGGCGAAGCAATTGCATCCGCATTTGTTCCAAAGATATTCAGCTTTTTGACGGGAATTTGCTTTGAGGGTGTCTCCGGTTTCCGGAATGTCCTCTGTAATACCCATTTGTGCAGGAGTAACGAGCTCAAATCCCCCGCCAAGAATTTCTGATGCTTCACGCAGTTTGCCGCTATTGCCCGTTGCAAAAACCATTTTCATTTCAGGCTTCATAAAATAACTGCTTTATATAAGGAATCTTCAAAAAATTACCTGCATCACCTTTGGACATCTTTTCGGTCTATATTGATTTTCTCATCGGTCATTTAGCACCGCTAAAGCCCGGTCCGACTCCCGTCGGCTGCTTGCTGTCAAACGTCCTCTGGACGATTTGACTTACCGCTCACGACCCTCTTCGAAAACCAATCTATCCTCGAAAATCTTATCCAAATTTGAAGCAGTTAATTTTT
>JBJEBO010000163.1:0-3247 GCA_051870155.1 Candidatus Cryptobacteroides sp. | reverse complement strand
GGGGTGTGATTGTCGATAGCGGTCGCAGGGAGACTTCGGAGAGGAACGGCACATTGGTGAGGTTCACTCCGGACGAACAGATGTTCGGGGATTTTACATACAATATGGATTATGTGGAGGCTATGGTGAAGAATTTCACCTATCTGAAGAGAGGTCTTTCCATAAATCTTAACGGAACTGTTTACAAGTCGGAGAACGGACTCTTGGACCTTGTGAACGACAGTATGAGCGAAACGCCTCTGTATGAGCCGATTCATCTTACAGGCGATGATATAGAAATCGTCATCACACACGGCAATAGCTATGGCGAAAACATATCCTCTTTCGTGAACGGACAGAATACGAGGGAGGGAGGTACCCATCTCGCCGCCCTGAGAGAGGCCGTAGTCAAAACTCTTAAGGAGTTTTTCAAGAAGGATTATGCTCCTGAGGACATCAGACAGGGAATCATCGGGGCAATCAGCATCCAGATCCAGGAACCGAATTTTGAGGGGCAGACCAAGACAAAGTTGGGTTCCAATTATATGTGGGAGAAGAATCGCAAAGACGAGGATGGAAATATAATATATGACAAGGGACCTTCCATCAGGAGTTTCGTGAATGATTTCGTGAAGACGAATCTCGACAATTATCTTCATATCCACAAGGAGGTGGTCCCTGTCCTTCAGGAGAAAATCCTTGCTTCTGAGAAGGAGAGGAAAGAAATTTCCGGTATTCAGAAAAAGACCAAGGAGAGGAACAAGCGTAGCAGCGTATATAACAAGAAATTGCGCGACTGCCGCGTGCATTTCAACGACAAACTTCCAAAGAACAGAGAGGGAGAGGCTGAAATGACCTGCATTTTCATCACGGAGGGAGATTCTGCGAGCGGAACTATCACAAAGGTAAGGAATGCCAATTTCCAGGCTGTGTTCAGCCTTAGAGGTAAGCCAATTAATTGCTATAAGGAAAGTCGCAAGAAGGTGGCGGAAAATGACGAGCTGAATCTGCTGATTGCGGCCCTCGGTGTGGAGGACGATATGGACAATCTCCGCTACAACAACATCATTGTGGCTACCGATGCCGATGATGACGGAATGCATATCAGGATGTTGGTTCTGACATTTTTCCTCAAATATTATCCCGATCTTGTACGCAGGGGGCACGTGCACATCCTTCAGACACCGCTTTTCAGGGTGAGGAACAAGAAGGAAATCCGCTATTGCTATACTATAGAGGAGAAAGAAAAGGCGATGGCAGCCCTCAAGACCGGAGTGGAGGTGACACGATTCAAAGGTTTGGGAGAGATATCTTCTGACGAGTTCGTGAATTTCATCGGAGATGATATGCGTCTCGATCCTGTGAAACTCAGCGACGAGGAGTCGATTGCCGAGCTCCTTGAATTCTATATGGGTGACAATACTATTGACAGACAGAGATTTATAACCAAGAATCTTCGTTCCGAGGAGGAACTTGAAGATGTGAACATTTGACATTATGTGGAGAAAATTCTGCGGTTGGTTGCTCAAGACCATCGGCTGGACCTGCGACAGCGGTCCCGCGCCTGAAAAGAAATGCATACTTTTGGGAGTCCCGCATACATCGGTATGGGATTTCGCAATATCATATCTTTTCTATACATCAGTCGGAGGAAAGGCCTATTGTATGATAAAGAAGGAGTTCTTCTGGGGACCGTTAGGATGGTTATTGAGGAAACTTGGAGGTGTACCTGTTGACAGAAGCAATGCAACTGCATTGGTGCTCAGTATTATACACGAGATGGAAAAATCCGATTATATGCATCTCGCCATTGCGCCGGAGGGAACACGCAAGCCTGCCAAGAGATGGAAGACAGGTTTTCACACTATAGCAACCAAAACGGGAGTTCCCGTATATCTCTCCTATTTCGACTGGAGGACCAAACACATCGGCATAGGCAAGAAATTCGAACTTTCCGAAGATGCCAGGGCGGATATGGACCGCATCCAGGCAATTTATGAGGATATGCACCTTACCGGTAAATATCCGGATATGTACATCACCCATTAATCATTATATAAATGAACAATCTGTATAGAAGCGTCTTCAAGTGGAGGGAGAAGTATGTCGATACTCTCGCAAAGCTTTATGAGTATTCTACTGCCGCATATTCCAAAAACCAGTACACCCAGTGGGTGGATACGAAGGAAGGTGGTTATACTTATGCCCAATTGAAGAAGAAATGCGACAATCTTTCCAAGAAACTTACTCAATATGGAATTGGAGCCGGTGATAAAGTTGCAATACTTTCCCAAAGTATGCCAAACTGGTCCGTGGCTTTTTTCAGCATAGTTCCATTTGGCAGAATTGCTATTCCGATTCTGCCTGACAGTTCCGAAAACGAGGTTACAAACATTCTTGAACATTCAGAAAGCAAGGTTATATTCGTCTCACAGCGTCTTGCCTCCAAGGTGAGCCAGGAGTGCAGGGACAAGATGACTCTCGTGATTGACATAGATACTTTCGACGTAATCCAGTGCGATGACGAGAAGTTTACCTGTGACGGCAAGGTCTCAATGCCTATGCCGGACGACATTGCTACCATCATCTACACTTCCGGAACTACAGGAAGCGCAAAGGGAGTGGTGCTAAGTCACAGGAACCTTACGTCCAATGTCATCTCCTGCTACAATACCTGCAAGAGAAAGGAAAAGGACAGATGGCTGTCCATCCTTCCGATGGCGCATACCCTTGAGATGACAATCTGTATGCTCTATCCGATGTATTGCGGGGCTACTGTATATTACCTTTCCAAACCACCTGTGGCATCCATCCTGATGAAGGCTCTCAAGACTGTGAAGCCTACCACAATGCTTTCTGTGCCGCTCATCATTGAGAAGGTATATAAGGCGAGCATCGTGCCTACCATCCAGAAGAGTCCTACCCTAAGTTGGATGAACACCCATATGCACGGTCTGATGTGCAAACTCATCGGAGTGAAATTGAAGCAGACATTCGGAGGGCATATCACTTTCTTTGGAATCGGTGGAGCAAAGATGGATCCGGAAGTCGAAGCCTTCCTTCTGAAAGCCGGTTTCCCTTATGCGATAGGATATGGACTTACGGAGACTTCTCCGCTGCTTTCTTATGCTATGGGACGCGGAAGAAGCGTTGGATCAATCGGTTATCCTGTCAAGGGTGTCAAACTCAAACTTGACGATGTGAATCCTGAAACGGGAGAGGGCGAAATCGTGGCGAAGGGCGATAATGTAATGCTCGGTTATTATAA
>JBJEBO010000162.1:0-3248 GCA_051870155.1 Candidatus Cryptobacteroides sp. | reverse complement strand
ATGACAGAGGCGGCTCCTCTTCTCGCATACGCTCCTTGGGAAGAGTTTGTTCCAAAGTCTTGCGGAAAGGCTGTTGATTGTGCCGAGGTAAGGATTGATTCAGAGGATCCATACAGTATAGTAGGAGAAATCCAGGCGAGGGGAACCAACATAATGAGCGGTTATTTCCATAATGAAGAGGCAACCAAGGCAGCGTTTACAAAGGATGGCTGGATGAATACCGGAGATCTCGGAGTGATTGACAAAGCCGGCAACATTTTCATCAGGGGAAGAGGCAAGAATATGATTCTTTCTTCAAACGGTCAGAATATTTATCCGGAGGAGATTGAGGCTGTGCTCAATAATCGCCCATATATTGTTGAGTCTGTGGTGGTTGACAGGGCGTCGAAACTCGTTGCCCTTGTATATCTCGACAGCGACAAACTCAAGGCTGACGGCATCGGAGAGGATGCGGTGGCTGAGTTGCTCAAGGAAACGGTTAAGCACGTGAACAAGGAACTTCCTTCATATAGCAAGATTGGCGCAATCGAGACCGTTTCAGAACCTTTCGCCAAGACCCCTAAGATGAGTATCAAGAGATTTATGTATAAATAATTCTACTTTCGCAATTGCGGAACTTGAATTATGACAATTTTTCAAAAAGGCTGACGATTTGTCAGTCTTTTTTTATTGGAACATATTTTGACTAATGGGTATGCGGTTGTAATTTTCCTTACACGAAGCAAAAGATATATAATTATAAAAATAAATATAGTATGGCAACATCAGGAAAAATAGGAGTTACTACCGAGAACATATTCCCGGTCATTAAAAAATTCCTTTATTCAGACCACGAAATATTCCTTCGTGAACTTGTGGCAAACGCAGTGGACGCCACACAGAAGATGAAAGCTCTCGCAGCATCAGGCGAATTCAAGGGCGAACTCGGGGAACTCAAGGTTCGTATAGAGCTTGACGAGAATGAGAAGACTTTGAAAATCATTGACAACGGTATCGGTATGACAGCCGAGGAGGTTGACAAATATATCAACCAGATTGCCTTCTCTTCAGCAGGTGAATTCCTTGAGAAATATAAGGATCAGATTGGCAGCATCATAGGTCATTTCGGACTCGGATTCTATTCGGCTTTTATGGTGTCAAAGAAAGTCACTATCGACACCCTTTCCTGGCAGGAAGGAGCAAAGGCTGTTACCTGGTCTTGTGACGGCAGTCCGGAATATGAAATGGGGGATTCCGATAAATCAGACAGAGGTACTGTAATAACCCTTTTCATTGACGATGAGGATTCTGAATTTGCAACTAAGGGACGCATTCAGACCCTTCTCGACAAATATTGCAAATTTATGCCTGTACCTGTGATTTTTGGAAAGAAACAGGAATGGAAAGATGGCAAATATGTTGATACGGAGGAAGACAATGTAATCAATACCCTTGAGCCGCTTTGGGCAAAGAAGCCGGCAGACCTCAAGGAGGAAGACTACCTCAATTTCTACAAGGCTCTCTATCCTATGCAGGAGGATCCTTTGTTCCATATCCATCTGAATGTGGATTATCCGTTCACTCTCACAGGTATCCTCTATTTCCCTAAGATCAAGGACAAGATGGAGATTACCCGCAATAAGATTCAGCTCTATTGCAATCAGATGTTCGTCACCGATTCAGTTGACAATATCGTTCCGGATTTCCTTACCCTGCTTCACGGTGTGATTGATTCACCGGACATTCCGCTTAATGTATCAAGGAGTTATCTTCAGAGCGACGGCAATGTCAAGAAGATTTCAGGATATATCACCAGGAAGGTGGCCGACCGTCTTGAGGAGATTTTTAAGAACGAAAGGGAAGCGCTTGAGAATAAGTGGGACAACCTTAAATTGTTCATCGAGTATGGAATGCTTTCAGATGAGAAATTCTGCGACAGGGCTATGAAGTTTGCTCTTCTTAAGAATACAGATGGCAAGTATTTCAGCATCGACGATTATAAGAAAGCAATCGAGGGCAACCAGACCGACAAGGACAAGAAGACCGTGTTCTTGTATGCTACCGACACTGAGTCTCAGTATTCATATATAGAGGCGGCCAAAGCAAAGGGGTACGATGTTCTTTGGCTCGATTGTCAGCTTGATTCCCATTTTGTGAATCTGCTTGAGACAAAGCTTGAGAATACCCGCTTTGCCCGTGTTGATTCCGACAGCGTGGATAATCTGATTGTGAAGGAAGAGAAAATCAAACCGGAGTTGAGCGAGAGTGAGAGGACTGACCTGGATGTTATTTTCCAGAGTGTGCTTCCATCTGAGAACCAGTATTATGTTCAGGCTGATAATCTCGGGGAGAATGCAGCTCCGATTCTCATCACCCAAAGCGAGTTTATGCGTCGTTACAGGGAAATGTCAGCTCTTGGTGGTGGAATGAATTTCTATGGCGAGATGCCTGCATCTTACAATATTACGGTGAATATGCAGAATCCGTTGATAACCAAGATTATGGAAGCCAAGGCTGCTGCTGTCAAACCGGCAGAAACCGTAGAGGATGCTCCTAAGGATGCAACAGAAGAGCAGAAGAAAGAGGTTAGGGAGGCTAAGGACAAGGTCGCTGCCGCCCACAAGGATGAATTGCGTGCGTTCGCTTCAGGAAACGAAATCCTCAAGCAGGTTTCAGATCTCGCCCTTCTTGCGAACGGAATGCTTAAAGGCAAAGCTCTCAGCGACTTCATCAGCAGAAGTGCCAAGGTTGTCGAAGACGCTTACCTCAAGTAGAATGCCCGGCTCGCACATAGATTGTCATGTCGAGCGCAGCCGAGACATCTATCGAATAAGGTTGAGGAACTCATTTCGAGTCCTCTCATCCTTCAGGAATATACCGGAAAAGGCCGATGTGGAAGTAACCGCATTGGCCTTTTGTACTCCACGCAATGTCATACAAGTATGTGATGCCTCAATAACCACAGCAACGCCAAGGGGATTCAAGGTCTCTTGGATACAGTCGCGAATCTGGACTGTGAGTCTTTCCTGGACCTGGAGCCTGCGCGCATAGGTTTCGACGACCCTTGCAATTTTGCTCAGCCCGGTGATAGTACCGTCAGGAATATATGCTACGTGAGCCTTTCCTATGAACGGCATCACGTGATGTTCGCAAGTCGAATACAACTCTATGTCTTTCACAAGGACCATCTGCTTGTATTCTTCCTTGAACATTGCGCTTCGAAGAATCTCCGCCCCGTCTTGGGCATATCCCTGGGTAAGGAACTGGAG
>JBJEBO010000161.1:0-3252 GCA_051870155.1 Candidatus Cryptobacteroides sp. | reverse complement strand
TTACTTGTGTTATTATCAGACCCCTTTCCAAGTCGTTGGTACAGGGGCTTCTATCGTCATTTCTTCCTTCTTTACAGGATGAACGAATGTTATTCTTCTTGCGTGCAATGAAATGCTTCCGTCAGGATTTGACCGTGGAGCCCCGTATTTCAGATCACCTTTTATCGGGCATCCAAGACCGGCAAGCTGGCATCTGATCTGATGGTGTCTTCCAGTAAGTAATTGAACTTCAACAAGAAAATATCTTTCAGTTCTTTTCAGAAGAGTGTATCTTAGTTTCGCTAATTTTGCTCCGGCCTTCATAGCACCCTCTCTGCAGATGAAAGATTTGTTCATCTTCTCGTTCCTGATAAGCCAATTATCCAATTCACCTTTTTCCGGAACAGGTTCATTGCATACAAGGGCCCAATAAAACTTATGTACATCCCCCTCACGGAACATTGAATTCAATCTTTCCAGAGCCTTTGATGTTTTTGCAAGTACTGTCACGCCGCTAACGGGTCTGTCAAGTCGGTGTGGCACACCCATAAATACTTGACCTGGCTTGTTGTCCCTGATGGCTATGAAAGCCTTCATCTTCTCCGGAAGAGGTTCATCTCCGGTTTTGTCTCCCTGGGTGATTTCTCCTGGCAACTTATTGATTATCAATATGTGATTGTCTTCATATAGAATCCGTGAACTAATTTCACGGAACTCTTCTTCTGACATATTCCTATATATCATTTTATTACGAATTTATAACCTATGCAAAATTAACATTATTGTCAGAATCTAAATCCGATTGTCAGAAAAAAACTGACATTTTGGCATTTTTTATTAAAACTCAGGCTCTGGCACAACATTAGATAATATCCTGTCGTCACCGCGAAAGTGGGACTGCAGAGAACCGGATAATCCGGGAATCCTGCAAATATGAATTGAATATATAAAATAGGAGAAAATAATTATGGGAAAAATTATCGGTATTGACCTTGGAACCACGAACTCTTGCGTGGCTGTTATGGAAGGCAATGAGCCAACCGTAATCATAAACAATGAAGGACAGAGAACAACCCCTTCTGTAGTAGCATTCACCGACGGCGGTGAGAGAAAAATCGGAAATCCTGCAAAGAGGCAGGCGATTACAAACCCTCACAAGACAGTCTTCTCAATCAAAAGATTTATGGGTGAGACTTACGATCAGGTCGGAAAGGAAATCGAGAGAGTGCCATACAAAGTGGTAAGAGGCGACAACAATACTCCGCGTGTTGATATCGACGGACGTCTTTATTCACCACAGGAGATTTCAGCAATGATTCTTCAGAAGATGAAAAAGACTGCAGAGGATTACCTCGGACAGGAAGTGACTGAAGCTGTCATCACAGTTCCTGCATACTTCTCAGATTCTCAGCGTCAGGCAACCAAGGAGGCAGGTAAAATCGCAGGACTTGATGTAAAACGTATCATCAACGAGCCTACTGCTGCCGCTCTTGCATACGGTCTTGACAAGATTGACAAGAATATGAAGATTGCCGTGTATGACCTTGGTGGTGGTACATTCGATATCTCAATCCTCGAACTCGGAGACGGTGTGTTCGAAGTTAAGTCAACCAATGGTGATACCCACCTCGGAGGAGACGATTTTGACCAGGTAATCATAGATTGGCTTGCTGCTGAGTTTGCATCAGAGAATGGTGGAATCGACCTTAAGAAAGATCCGATGGCCCTCCAGAGATTGAAAGAGGCTGCCGAAAAGGCAAAGATCGAGCTTTCTAACCAGACTTCAACAGAGATCAACCTTCCTTATATTATGCCTGTTGACGGTGTTCCTAAACACCTTGTAAAGACTCTCACAAGGGCAAAATTTGAGCAGCTTGCCGACAATCTTATCCAAAAGACCGTTGAGCCTTGTCGCAAAGCCCTTGCAGATGCCGGACTTCAGGCTTCCGAAATTGACGAAGTATTGCTCGTAGGCGGTTCAACCCGTATCCCTGCAATTCAGGCAATTGTTGAAAAATTCTTCGGAAAGACTCCGAACAAGGGAGTTAACCCTGATGAGGTAGTCGCAGTGGGTGCTGCAATCCAGGGCGGTGTGCTTTCAGGAGATGTTAAGGATGTGCTTCTTCTCGATGTAACTCCACTTTCTCTTGGAATCGAGACTCTCGGAGGAGTAATGACCAAGCTCATTGAATCCAACACTACCATTCCTACCCGCAAATCAGAGGTGTTCTCTACTGCAGCTGACAACCAGCCTTCAGTTGAAATCCACGTTCTCCAGGGTGAAAGGCCAATGGCTAAGGACAATAAGGAAATCGGTCTCTTCCACCTTGACGGAATCACACCTGCACCAAGAGGAATCCCTCAGATTGAAGTGACATTCGATATCGACGCAAACGGTATCCTCAATGTATCCGCAAAAGACAAGGCTACAGGCAAGGAACAAAAGATTAGAATCGAGGCTTCTTCAGGACTCAGCGATGATGAGATCAAGAGGATGAGGGATGAGGCAAAGGCCAATGAGGCAGCCGACAAGGCTGAAAGGGAAAGAGTTGACAAGATTAATGCAGCTGATTCCCTCTGCTTCCAGAGCGAGAAGAACCTCAAAGAATATGGAGACAAGATTCCTGCCGACAAGAAAGGCGCAATTGAGTCCGCTCTCGCAACTCTCAAGGAGGCAGTCAAGAGCCAGAACATAGCTGACATTGACAGGGGCACTGAGGCATTGAACAATGCTTGGCACGCAGCATCAGAAGATATGGCACGTGCCGCACAGGCTTCCCAGGCAGGTCCACAGGGACCTCAGCAGGGACCAGATGACCAGGGTCCGGATGAGCAGTAATCCTCTCGGATTGATATAAAAAGTAAGCCGACTGAATTTTCAGCCGGCTTTTTTTTATCTTAGATCTCTCGACTTCGCGCTGTGCGCTTCGCTCGAGATGACAAAGGAAATCGCTTCGCTCGAGATAAATTATTTCTTAAAATATCTGTTGTAAAGTCCCTGGAAACCTGCACCGTGACGAGCTTCGTCCTTGCACATCTCGTGAACTGTATCGTGGATTGCGTCGAGGTTCTGTGCTTTTGCAAGTTTTGCGATACGGAGTTTGTCCTCGCAAGCACCGTGCTCAGCGTGCATTCTCTTTTCAACGTTAGTCTTTGTGTCCCAAACGCACTCACCGAGAAGTTCTGCAAACTTTGCAGCGTGCTCTGCCTCTTCAAAAGCATATCTCTTGAATGCCTCAGCGATTTCAGGATAGCCTTCCCTGTCTGCCTGAC
>JBJEBO010000160.1:0-14765 GCA_051870155.1 Candidatus Cryptobacteroides sp. | reverse complement strand
CGTGGCGCCGTCAGGATTGGATACACTGTTGAATATCAGAAGGATAATGCCTATAAAACTGAGAAGTACTCCACCTGCTTTCTTGAAGGTTATGGGTTCCTTTATTGCCACCGCTGCGATGAACATCGTATATATTGGTGAGAGGGAGCTGAGGATGGAACTGTTCATCGGTGTCACGTCCGGAATAGCTATGAGGAAGGTTATCTGGGTTATGAAGAAGCCCAAGACCGAGGCTGCAAAAATCTTTGGCAGGTCTCTTTTTTCCACTTTTTCCTTTGGGGTGAACAGGGATAATAGCCAGAATAGTGCTCCCGCTCCGAGTGACCTGAGGCAGAATATTGTGAGTGGGGAAATCAGATGACTTCCTGTCAAATCCTTGCATATTATTATGTTGAATCCGAAAATTGCATAAGCCGCAAAGCAGGCGAGATGCCCGGATAGGGTGTCTTTGTTTTTCATTTTGTCAAGAGTTCCAAATCGGGCGGTAAATATACGAATAATAATTCAGATCGGTTCTTTGGAATGGCTGAGTTTTAATGCCTTATAAATAATTGTAAGGAGAATATTTGGTTTTATAAATAAATCGTTATAAATTTAACGGATTTTTGTTATAAATTATAATAAATAATTAGATTTTACTAAATATGAATAATAATTATGGTACTGTGGCAGTGCTTTTGGGAAAGGCCGCTATGGCGTTGTCTGTAGAGGACATTGTCGGATTGGTTCGTGATAGGAATGTCGAGATGGTAAATTTTATGTATCCGGCTGCTGACGGCAGGCTTAAGACCTTGAATTTTGCAATTCATTCGGAGGATTATCTTATCTCTGTCCTTACGGAAGGGGAGAGGGTGGACGGATCGAGCCTGTTTCCTTTCATAGAGGCCGGCAACAGTGACATTTATGTGATTCCGCGTCTTAATACCGGATTTATGGATCCGTTCGAGGAAAATCCGGTCCTCTGCTTCCTTTGCGCTTTTTTCGACAAGGATGGCAACAGATTGGAACTCTCTCCTGAATATACGGTTTGCAAGGCTGCCGAGGCTTTCAGGAAAGACACCGGGATGGAGTTCCACGCGATGGGTGAATTGGAATATTATGTAAGCGCACGAGACATAGACGGAAGCCTCTCCGAGTTTCCTGCAACCGATCAGAAGGGCTATCACGAGTCGGGTCCTTTCGCCAAATTCAATGGTTTCAGGACCGAATGTATGAAGAAGATAATGTATTGCGGAGGGAAGATAAAATATGGACATTCGGAAGTGGGAAATTTCCGCCTTGGAGATGTCGTATATGAGCAGAATGAAATCGAGTTTCTGCCTGTTCCTGTTGTGGAAGCTGCTGATACTTTGATGATTGCAAAATGGGTGATTCGCAATCTGGCTGTGGAATATGGACTGGATGTTAGTTTTGCTCCAAAGATTACGGAAGGCAAGGCCGGAAGCGGACTCCACGTGCATTTGAAAATTGTGAAAGACGGGGTGAATATGATGACGGATTCATCCGGCAAACTTTCTGAAACAGCATTGAAGGCAATAGCAGGAATGATGACTCTCGCTCCGAGCATCACGGCTTTCGGAAATGCAAATCCAACCTCATATCTCAGGCTTGTACCTCATCAGGAGGCCCCGACTGTTATATGTTGGGGAGACCGCAACCGCTCTGTTCTCGTGAGAGTTCCTCTTGGTTGGTCTGCCGGCAATGATATGTTCAGCCAGGTCAATCCTGTTCCTGCCCCTGAAAGGGTAAAGACCGGAAAGCAGACGGTGGAAATCCGTTCTTCGGATTGTTCAGCTGACATTTATCTCCTTTTGTCTGCAATATGTACTGCCTGCCGCTACGGACTCTGTATGGAAAATGCTCTCGAAGTTGCCCAATGTACTTATGTGGATGTGGACATCCATCGTGACGAGAACGCCTCACGTGCAGAAAAACTTGAGAATCTTCCTGCTTCCTGCGTTGAGTCGGCCGGTTGCCTAGAAAGGCAGAGAACTGTCTATGAGGCGCAGGGTGTATTCAGCCCTCAAATCATCACTGCCCGCATTGCTTCTCTTAAGGCCTTTGAGGATTCGGATTTGCGTATGCGCATACAGAATGATCCTTCTCTGATGTCTGAACTGGTTCGCCGCTATTATTATTGCGGATAAAATCCATACCACCGCACAAAAACCTTATTTCGAAGACCCTATCCAAAAAAGAAGCCGACCCTTTGGGGACCGGCTTCTCTTTTGGTTATATTATTGAAGATTCATATCTATCAGTCGATATTAGGCTGTTCCCAGACAATGGTCTCGGTGCAATTTACAGTCTGGCTCTCTGAACCGCAGGAAAGAATGAACTCGCCTGCTTCAAGAGTCCATTTTCCGTAATAGTTCACAAATGCGAGGTCTGTGGCTGCAACGTTGAAAGACACTGTCTTTGTCTCTCCCGGAGCGAGTTCTACCTTGTCGAAAGCTCTGAGTCTCTTGATATCCGGAGTTGAGCTTGCATAGAGGTCGCTTGAGAAAAGGAGTACGCTCTCCTTACCTGCAACCTTACCTGTGTTGGTAACATCGATGCTCACTTTAAGTACATCTCCCGCTTTGAAATCAGTACGGTCCACCTTCATATTAGAATATGCGTAGGTGGTATAGCTGAGTCCTGATGCAAAAGGCCACTGAACGTCCATAACTGCGTCATAGTTGTATGCTCCGAACATAGTAGTCTGGTTCTCGGCCGGCTTGTAATCATAGACTGCGAGTTTGTTGCAATATTTCGGATAGGTAAATGGAAGCTTGCCGCTGAAATTCTCTTCTCCGGTCACAAGGGCTGCGAAGGCATCGCCACCATAGTTACCAGGAAGAAGAACATCAACTACAGCCGAAGCATAAGGCTCTATTTCCCTAACGATTCTTGGACGACCGCTGTTGAGCACGAGGATAATCGGCTTGCCGGTCGCTGCAAGTGCAGACACGAGCTTAATCTGGTTTTCTGAAATGTTGAGGTCATCGTTGTTGCCCGGAGTCTCGCAATATGAGTTCTCGCCTACGCAAGCCACGATGATATCTGAATTGCGTGCCGCTTCAACCGCAGGCGCAATGTTCACCTCTTCTTTCTTCCATTCGGTGCTGTTGAGAAGATAAGATACACCTGCCACATAGCGCACATTGTCAAATTTCTGTGAAAGAGCCTCGTATATGGTGTTGTATTGTCCTGCAAAATTCTCATCTGCAGCTCCGTGTCCCTGCCAAGTATATGACCAACCTCCGTTCAAAGTCCTCATAGTGTTTCCGTTAGGGCCGGTTACGAGAATTCTTGCTTTGCGGTTTGTCAGAGGAAGGATGCCATTGTTCTTGAGAAGTACCTCGGATTCAACGGCAGCCCTGTAGGCCATTTGAGCGAATTTCTCACATCCGAAGTCAGGATAATCTGAAATGAATGTGTCAGGGGTGTCGAAAAGACCGAGTCTGAATTTCAGACGGAGAATCCTGCGAACTGCATCGTCGATTCGTGTCATCGGCACTTCTCCTTCTTTAACGAGTTCGAGGAGGTTGTCGCAGAAAGTAGGGTCGTATGGAACCATAGCCATATCGATACCTGCGTTGATTGCAAGTTTTACAGCCTCTTTCTGGCTGGAGGCAACTCTTTCACGGGTGTGGAGGTTGCTGATGTCAGCCCAGTCGGTGACTATCATTCCGTCCCAGTTGAGTTCTTCCTTTACCCAACCGGTAAGCAGTTCCTTGTTGCAGTGGAAAGGTACTCCGTTGTTGCTTGCTGAGTTCACCATAATGGTGAGGGCTCCAGCCTGGATGCACTCCTTGAAAGGATCGAAATATTTTTCGCGGAGTTCCGAAGGTACTATTGATGATGGTGTTCTGTCTTGTCCGGTGACAGGAACTCCATATCCCATAAAATGTTTTGCGCAGGCTGCAATGTGATGTGAATCAATATGGTTCGGGTCATTGCCCTGGAGACCTTTCACAACAGCGACGGCAAGTTCTGAATTGAGATATACGTCCTCGCCAAAGCTTTCCCACATTCTCGGCCATTCCGGATTTCTCCCCAGGTCCATTGTTGGGGAGAAAGTCCAAGGCACGTTGGCTCCGCGGCTTTCGTATGCTGTGACTTCTCCGAGATTGAATGCGTGGTTGCGGTCAAATGAAGCTGCCACATTTATTCCTTGTGGAAAGAGTATTCCACCTGCTACGTATGTGGTTCCGTGGATATGGTCAAGTCCGTAAAGGCAAGGAATGCCGGTTTCCTCGATGCAAATTCTGTTAATATCTTTAACAAGGGCGTTGAAGATCTCAGGGGTTTGGGCCTTGTCCTGAGGGGTGTTGAGCACTGAACCGATCTTGTATTTCCTCAAAATCTGTTCTCCTTCCGGAGTGAGTTCTGTGCCTGACCATCCGACAAGCGGGGATATGGTTAACTGGCACATCTGTCCAACTTTCTCTTCGAGCGTCATTTTTTTGAGGACGGTCTCTACTTTTGCCTCAATCTCTTTGTCCTGGGGAATTGCCGGTGCGACATTTCCGCTGCCACTGCAGCAAGCGGAAATCAACAGGGATGCGGCACCTGCAAATAAAATAGAATGTTTCATAACGAAATGGTTGGTTATTGTTTGGTTTGTATGTTTCCGATATTCGTTTGGGCGGTAAAGATATGAAAAACGCAGACCAAAAGCAAATCTGAATGATAGACAATGCTTTTGGTCTGCGATATGTGTTTTGCCTGGCTGGAATATGAAGTTGTCTAAACTTCAGAGTTCCTTAAACCAGTGCGAAAGACAGGTTGCCTTTGCAGCAGAGTTTGCCATCAACTTTGAGATTGGCCTCGCAGAAGAAGAGCTTACCTTTTCTTGCTGTCAATTTGGCTGTGATTTCACATACGTCCCCAGGACGTACGATGTTCTTGAAACGTACATTGTCGATGCCGCTATAGAGGGTGGTGTGACCCTGAATCTCATCCTTAACGAGAAGGGCGCAACTCTGTGCCATAATCTCGCATTGGATTACACCAGGAACAATCGGGTTGCCTGGAAAGTGGCCTCTGCAGAAGAATTCATCTTCTTTGATGGTGTATTTTGCGTGACATACACCCTCTTCATCAATTTCTATCTCATCAACAAGAAGCATAGGCTCCCTGTGTGGAAGATATTGTTTCAATTCGTCCCTGTTCATAATGATAATATTGTGTACCGTTGTCTATTCCATTTTTCTGAAAGCAACGCAACCGTTGTGTCCGCCGAAACCAAGTGAATCAGAGATTGCGATTGTGATGTCGGACTTTACAGCTTTGTTCGGCGTATAGTCGAGGTCACATTCAGGATCGGCTGCATCCAGATTGATTGTAGGCGGGATGATGGCGTTGTCTATGGTGAGTACGCAAACGATGGCCTCGACTGCTCCGGCAGCCCCGAGCATATGCCCGGTCATTGATTTAGTTGAACTGATGTGTGCTTTGTAGGCATCGTCACCTAAGGCGAGTTTGTAAGCCTTTGTCTCAGAAGAGTCGTTGAGGGCTGTTCCGGTTCCGTGTGCATTGATATAAAGGTTGTCTTTCTGTGCATCGTAACCGGCCTCGTCCAAAGCCATCTTGATTGCGGCTGACTGGGTAACTCCGTCAGGTCTTGGAGCTGTCACGTGGTGTGCGTCGCAGGTGTTGCCATATCCGCAGACCTCGGCATAAATCTTTGCCCCACGTGCCTTTGCGTGCTCATATTCCTCAAGCACGAGCATTCCGGAACCTTCTGCCATTACAAATCCACCCCTGTTGGCATTGAAAGGAAGCGAAGCATATTTCGGATCCTCAGCCTTTGAAAGCGCCTTTGCATTTGCGAAACCTGCTATTCCGAGAGGAATGGTTGCAGCCTCTGCTCCACCGGCGATAATCGCATCTGCATAACCGTGCTTGATTGCCCTGTATGCTTCTCCGATAGTGTGTGTCGATGTCGCACACGCCGTTACGATAGGTACGCAAGGACCGCAGGCATTGTTCCTGATAGCAATGTTACCTGCTGCGATATTGGAAATCATTGTAGGAATGAAATTAGGAGAGATCCATTTGGGACCATCCTTGATCAACTTTTCAGTTTCCCTCACCTGGATGGAGAAACCTCCAATTCCTGAACCTACATAAACGCCGAGTCTGAAAGGGTCGATGTTACCGTTTTCTGCGGAAGACAAACCGGAATCTTTCATAGCCTGATATGCAGCGGCAACTGCGAAAACTGTGAATTTGTCCTGCTTGCGGGAAAATGCCGGCTCTATCTCATAATCGGCAGGGTTGAAATCTTTGACCTCTCCGGCGATGTGGACTGGAAGATCTTCGGTAGGGAATTCCTTTATGAAATCTATCCCGCATACTCCGTCAGTAAGGTTCTTCCAAAATGTATCCACGTTGTTGCCTACAGGGGAAATTACCCCAAGTCCTGTCACTACGACTCTTTTATCCATATATATTCAAATTTCATTAAACCAATTTGTTCGCTGCGCAAGCCATAATTCTTTCGGCTCCGCCAATCAAATCTTCGATGATGTCTTTTGCAGGTTCTGCTTTTTTTACCATACCGGCACATTCACCTGCCATATAACTTCCGTTCAGATCTCCTTCCTTAACCGCTTTGCGGAGGGCACCTGTTCCAAATGCGAGAATTTCTTCCGGTTTCACATTCGGGTCAGCCTCCATCTTGGCGAAATTCTTTGAGAATGGAGTCTTGAGTGAACGAACAGGGTGTCCGAGGGTCTTTCCCGTAACGATGGTGGAAATGTCTGTAGCCTTGAGAATTTTGTCCTTATATACCTGGCTTACAGTACATTCATCAGCAACGAGGAAGCGTGTTCCCACCTGGATTGCATCTGCTCCAAGCATAAATGCTGCGGCTGCACCTCTTCCGTCGCAAATTCCACCTGCTGCAATCACAGGGATGTCAAGGGCATCGACAACTTGAGGAATGAGAGCCATTGTATGGAGTTCGCCGACGTGTCCACCAGACTCTGCTCCTTCAGCAACGACTGCGGTTGCACCGATTTGCTGCATCTTGAGCGCGAGAGCCACTGATGCTACTACTGGAATTACACTGATTCCGGCTTCTTTCCACGCAGCCATATACTGTGATGGAGAACCTGCTCCGGTTGTAAGAATCTTTACGCCTTCTTCAATCACCATTTGCGCGATTTCTCCCGCATTTGGTGCCTGCAACATTATGTTAACTCCGAAAGGCTTGTCTGTAAGTTGTTTGCATTTTCTTACTTCGTTTCTGACGGCTTCAGTTCCGGCATTTACCGAAGAAATGAGACCAAGACCGCCTGCATTTGAGACGGCTGCTGCGAGAGAAGCATCAGCCACCCACGCCATTCCTCCTTGGAAAACGGGGTAACGAATACCGAGTATCTCACAAATTCTGCTCTTTATCATTATAAAATTGTATTAAAAGGTTCTGCAAAAATAATAAAAAATTACCATTCAAGCATTACGGCACCTGAAATGAATCCTGCTCCGAAGGCGCTCATTACGATTTTGTCGCCTCTCTTAAGAAGACCGTTGCGGTTACATTCGTCAAGAAGGATAGGGCAGCTTGCGGATGAAGAGTTTCCGTGGCTCTCTACATTAGTCGGGAATTTTTCCTTTGGCTGATGTAGGAAATCACGGATGGTGTCTATGATTCTGATATTTGCCTGATGGAGAAGATAGTGTTCAATGTCGTCTGGATTGACTCCGAGGGTATCGAGCAGATATTTGATGTCCCCGCTCGATGCCTTGACGGCGAATTTGAATACATCCTGTCCTCTCATTTGGAGGGAAATGGACTGTTCTTCCTTGGTAATGTAAGGAGTAGGTTCCAAGACTCGTTTCTGGTAGAGCTTTTCAGTATCGCTTGCCGCTGACAGTTTTATGCCCTTGATATTGTCTCCGGCGGTGAGGACGGCCGCACCGGCTCCATCTCCAAAAAGCACGCATACGTTCCTGTCTTTCCAACTGGTCATCCTCGTCGGCTCTTCTGCACAGACGATGAGCACGTTTTTCACCCTGCCCGCCTTGAAATGGGACTCGGCTATGTCAAGGGCGTATATGAAGCCGGCACAAGCGCAGTTGATGTCGAGACACGGACATTTTGCTCCGATTCCTCCCTGGATGATACAGCTGAGCGACGGTGTGATATATTCGTTCACTACATTTGAGCAAATGAGGAAATCAATGTCCTCCGCCTTCATTCCGGCATTATCCAATGCCTTCTTAGCCGCCTCAATCGCCATATCCTCAAGATTCTCGTCTGAAATGACGTGCCTGTATTTGATACCCGTTCTCGGGTAGATCCAGGCATCGCTTGTGTCGAGAAACTCCGACAACATATCGTTAGTGACAATTTTCTTTGGGATGACACTTCCTGTTCCGATTATTTTCATTTTCTTACTGTATGTTTTATAATTTCTAACCGCACAAAATTATAATCTAATTGTGCAAGGAGAAAATAAAAGTGGCGAAATCGGATATTGGCGAATCAAAAAGCCGAAATACAATTTGTCTTCTGCGTGCGCGTCTAATAATCTGTGGCGAATCTTGGTTATTTGGGGCAAAAATTTTTATATTTGCACCAGTTTTACAAACAGAAACTGAAACCGATGAACCATAGATTACCAGATTATTTGTTTGAAAAATACCAGCTCGTAGGCACAGTCACGTTTTCGGTGCTGTTCGCTTTGGTTTTCCTTAATATCTACATTCCATTCTCGGATACCGCCTGGTTCAGGCTTGGAGATTCCGTTCTTTTCCTCTTTACGGCGGGCTTTATCTTCATATCCATTTTGATTCTGGTTATCAGCCGTATTATAATGTACAAGACCAGGAAGATAATTCATCATACATATCTGACATATACTCTTTGGTGCCTTGCGGAAGTGATCGTAATTTGCGGTTTTTATACATTGGTGACCGTTGATGTCCAGAAACCTCTTGAAACGACGCCGCTCCAGATATTTGCAAAGGCTCTCCTGTATGGAACAATTTCTCTGGTAATACCTTACCTTATATCAGCAATGTATTTCGCCATTGTTGACAAGAACAGAACCATCAGGCTGATGAGCTCAAAAGGAGTTGTGACTGAAGATGCTCCGGAAGACACTCCGGCGAAGAAGGATGAATACCAATTCTCGCTATTTGACAATAGCGGGGCGTTGAAACTTTCTATAAAATCATCGAATCTATATTATATAGAATCAGATGACAATTATATAAAGGTATGGTACACCGACAGCAAGGGTGAACTGAAAATGTATATGATGAGGTGCAGGCTCAAGACCGTTGAAGACAATTTCAGGGACAGTTCCCTTATAAGGTGCCACCGCAAATATGTGGTGAATGCCGATAAGGTCAAAGTGCTCCGCAAGGAAAGTGAAGGATATCTCCTTGACCTTGACAACGAGTCCATACCACCTTTGGCAGTTACAAAAACCTATCTGGACAATGTTCTGGCCCGGTTCTCCGGTGAAGGACGGAAGCCGGAACAATAAATAACTATAAAATGCAGAATCCGAAAGAACTAATGAACCGTGCGGCTGACAATATAAGGGTGTTGGCCGCTTCTATGGTTGAAAAGGCCAAATCCGGCCATCCGGGCGGCGCTATGGGCGGCGCAGATTTCATCAACGTACTCTATTCCGAGTATTTGTGTTACGATCCTGAAAATCCGCGATGGAACGGAAGAGACCGCTTTTTCCTTGATCCGGGACATATGTCTCCTATGCTTTATTCTCAACTTGCGCTTACCGATAAGTTCACTTTGGATGAACTCAAACAGTTCCGACAGTGGGGATCGCCTACTCCAGGACATCCGGAGGTGAATGTCGAGAGGGGAGTGGAGAACACATCCGGTCCTCTTGGTCAAGGTCATACGTTCGCTGTCGGTGCTGCGATTGCAGCAAAATTTCTTGCAGCACGCACAGGAAATCCAACATATTCCAAGGAAAGGATTTATGCCTATATTTCTGACGGCGGAATCCAGGAGGAAATCTCCCAGGGAAGCGGTCGAATTGCAGGAACCCTCGGTCTGGACAACCTCATTATGTTCTATGACTCTAATGATATCCAACTTTCAACTGAGACCGATGCCGTGACTTCCGAGGACACCGCTGCAAAATATGCAGCGTGGGGATGGGAGGTCATTACCATTGATGGAAATGATTGCTGCCAGATTCGTTCTGCACTTGACGCTGCCTTGAAAGTGGTTGGAAAACCGGTGCTCATCATAGGAAAATGCGTGATGGGCAAAGGTGCAAGGAAGGATGACAATACATCTTATGAACGCAACTGCAAGACTCACGGAGCACCTCTTGGCGGAGATGCATACAGAAACACTATAATCAATCTTGGAGGTAATCCTGACGATCCTTTCGTGATTTTCGACGAGGTGGCTGCAATGTACTCTGCCCGTGCAGAGGAGTTGAAGACAATCGTTGCCAAGAGACACGCAGAGGAAAATGACTGGGCTGCCGCAAATCCTGAGCTCGCTGCCAAACTCGAAAAATGGGTTTCAGGAGAGGCTCCACAAGTGGATTGGAGCGCTGTTGTCCAGAAACCTGGAGATGCTACCAGAAATGCTTCATCTGCAGTGCTTTCAGTCCTTGCACAGCAGGTTCCTAATATGATATGTGCTTCAGCCGACCTTTCAAACTCTGATAAGACGGACGGCTTCCTCAAAAAGACCCACAACATTGTAAAGGGCGATTTCAGCGGCGCTTTCTTCCAGGCCGGTGTTTCTGAACTCACGATGGCTTGCTGCTGCATTGGTATGGCACTTCACGGTGGTGTGATTGCAGCCTGCGGCACATTCTTCGTATTCTCGGATTATATGAAACCGGCTGTCAGGATGGCTGCCCTTATGGAACTCCCTGTCAAGTTCATCTGGAGTCACGATGCATTCCGCGTTGGAGAGGACGGTCCTACCCACGAGCCGGTAGAGCAGGAAGCCCAGATCAGGCTTATGGAACATCTCAAGAATCATAGCGGAAAGAACTCGATGCTTGTTCTCCGTCCTGCAGATGTCGAGGAGACCACACAGGCTTGGAAACTTGCCATTGAAAATGTAAATAGCCCGAGTGCCCTTGTTCTTTCAAGGCAGAACATAGCAATGCTTCCGGAAGGAAACGACTATTCTTCAGTAGCCAAAGGCGCTTATGTCGTAGCCGGTTCAGATGAGAATCCTGATGTTGTGATGGTTGCTTCCGGATCCGAGGTCTCAACCCTTTGTGCAGGTGCTGAACTTCTCAGGGCTGACGGAATCCGCGTAAGAATAGTATCTGCTCCGTCAGAGGGACTCTTCCGCAACTGTTCGGCTGAATACCGCGAATCAGTAATTCCTGCAGGAGTCAAGAAATTCGGACTCACCGCCGGTCTGCCTGTAACCCTTCAGGGACTTGTAGGAACAGATGCGAAGATCTGGGGACTCGAATCATTCGGCTTCTCCGCTCCATACAAGGTCCTTGACGAGAAACTTGGCTTCACCGCCGCCAACGTTTACACCCAAGTAAAACAACTCCTCACTGAATAGAGCATAACGCGCGCGTTTAACCACCCACCCAACCACGCGTTTAACCTCCCCACAACCGAGATGTTATATAATTCATATCATCCAGGTTACATAATAACATTGCCTGTCAAATGATTATATAATTTAAAAACTGATAGAATATTATTCATCTGATATAATAAAAGTAATAACCTGAAAAGTTCATTTATTTGACTTTTCAGGTTATTACTTTTATAGAATTTATGAGAAATATTTATTTGTAAATATAAAAGGAATCGCCTAAAAGTCAGAAAAATGAACTTTTAGACGATTCCTTTTATAAAGAAGATAATATCTTATTTATTCAATCCACTATTAAGGAAATCAATAAATCCCTGAACATCAAGATTGTATCCCCTTACTGGGGCAAGCTGCTCCCCCTCAGGTGAAAGAAGCACATAATTAGGCTGTGCATTCACACCGAAACGCGTACGAGTGATATATGAGTTTATACGTCCAAGATTCTTGAGAACCTCACCAGAATCAGTTGTAAGCCAATCTTTCTCCTCAACCCTCTGCTTGTCATCCGTATAAAGAGCCACCACCACATATTCCTCTCTCAATATCCTGAGCACTTCAGGATCGCTCCAAACCCTTGCCTCCATTTCCCTGCAATTCACACAACCGTGTCCTGTCACATCCACAAACACAGGCTTGCCCTCTTTCTTTGCAGCAGCAAGAGCCTCATCGAGGTTGAAATATCCGTTGAGCCCGTGTGGAAGATGAAGATCATATTTGTTCTTAGCCGTTTCAACCGGTGCAGCAGAAGAAGTTGCTGTTCCCTGTCCGATTACGAAATCCTGTGTTGAGATAGGAGGAAGGTAGCCGGATAGAGCCTTGAGCGGGGCACCGAACATTCCGGGAATCATATAGATTACAAAAGCAAACACTGCGATTGAAAGCACAAGTCTTTTCACTGATAAATGCTCAACCTTGTCGTCATTTGCAAATCGAATCTTGCCCAGGAGATATAGACCAAGAAGACTGAAGGTTGCAATCCAGATTGCAAGATAAACTTCTCTGTCGAGTAGCCCCCAGTGATAAGTCTGGTCTGCCACGCTGAGGAATTTGAATCCAAGGGCTACCTCTATAAATCCGAGAACGACCTTCACTGAATTGAGCCATCCTCCGCTCTTCGGCAGGTTCTTCAAAAGTGAAGGGAAGAATGCTAGAATAGTGAAAGGAATGGCAAATGCCAATGAGAATGCAAGCATAGCCACCATCGGCTCCCAGAACTGTCCCTGGGTTGCCTTGATGAGCACTGAACCTACGATCGGACCTGTGCAGGAGAAAGACACGAGTACAAGTGTAAGTGCCATAAAAAAGATACCTGCGAGACCACCTTTGTCTGCTCCCTTGTCACTCTTGTTGACAAGTTTTGAAGGAAGTACAATCTCAAATGCTCCGAAGAAAGAGGCAGCGAAAATCATAAACACGATGAAGAATATGATGTTCGGAAGCCAGTGCGTTGCAAGCCAGTTGAAAATGTCCGCTGTAACGGCATCTCCTCCCACGATTCTCGTAATCAAGATGATGAGAGAAATCGGAACTGTATAGAGTATGACAATGAAAAGACCGTACATCGAAGCCTTGAACCTTCCCTGTGCAGGGGTGGATGAACCCTTCATAAAGAATGACACTGTCATAGGAACCATCGGGAATACACAAGGTGTCAGGAGGGCTGCAAATCCCCAAAGGATTGCTTCAAGGACTAATCCCCAATTGAAATGTCCTGAAGATTCTTCAGAATCGTCAGCCTGGGAAATAACAGTCTTCTCTTTGACCAGATCTTCGGAAAGATCCACAGAAAACTCATTGTATTCGGCCTTGCACATACCTCCGGTGCAAGAATTTGTGAAGATGGTTCCGCTTAAATTGCCGTTTTCAGCAGTCAGTTTCACATCCTGTGCTATTATGATCTCATCATAGAAGCATTTTACCTTGTCGCCGAATTCGTCCGTTTCTTCAACCGGAACGCTGATTTCGTAGAGTTCACCGTATTTCTCACATCCGGTGAATACCGGGTCAAGCATCTCAGTGGCAGACAGTTCATCAGTAAGGGTATAGGTGTGGAATCCTTTGGCAATCTTGCCTTCAAAGACAACCTGAAGGACATCACCATCCTTTGGTTCAACTCTGGTTTTCCACTTGACGATGCTTCCGTCTGCGTTTTGAGCTGAAGCTCCGAAGCAGCTGAACAAAGCTGCGACAATTGTGATAAACAAAAGTTTTGCTGTTTGTTTCATTATGCAGTATTATTTAGCGAATGCAACTGATCTGGTCTCGCGGATGACAGTAATCTTCACCTGTCCAGGATAAACCATCTCTTCCTGAATCTTCTTTGCGATTTCTCCTGACAATGCCTCTGCATCCTGGTCGGTAACCTGATCGGCTCCTACAATCACGCGCAATTCACGACCAGCCTGGATTGCGTAACTCTTGGTGACTCCAGGATATGCCTGAGCAATGTTCTCCATATCCTTAAGACGCTTGATATATGATTCAATAACTTCTCGCCTTGCACCGGGACGAGCTCCAGAAATGGCGTCTCCAACCATAACGAGAGGAGAAATTATTGATGTCATATCAATTTCCTCGTGGTGTGCTCCGATTGCGTTGCAAACCTCTGGTTTCTCCTTATATTTCTCGGCGAGTTTCATACCGAGGATAGCGTGTGGAAGCTCAGGATCTTCATCAGAAACCTTTCCGATGTCGTGGAGCAAACCGGCCCTCTTTGCCAATTTAGCATTAAGTCCGAGCTCAGATGCCATAGTGGCACAGATGTTTGCCACTTCGCGTGCGTGCTGGAGAAGGTTCTGACCGTATGAAGAACGATATTTCATCCTACCGATGAGTTTCACGAGTTCAATGTGCATACCGTGAATGCCGAGGTCAATGCAGGTTCTCTTACCGGTCTCCATTATCTCATCCTCAAGCTGCTTTTGAACTTTTGCCACCACTTCCTCGATTCTTGCCGGGTGGATACGTCCGTCAACCACAAGCTGGTGGAGCGCAAGCCTTGCAACCTCCCTTCTTACAGGGTCGAATGCTGAAAGCAAAATTGCCTCCGGGGTGTCGTCAACGACGATTTCAACACCTGTGGCAGCCTCCAAAGCCCTGATATTCCTTCCTTCCCTTCCGATGATGCGTCCTTTGATTTCATCACTTTCGATGTTGAAGACGGTCACAGCGTTCTCAATCGCAGTTTCGGATGCAGTCC
>JBJEBO010000159.1:0-3274 GCA_051870155.1 Candidatus Cryptobacteroides sp. | reverse complement strand
TCCCGACAGCGGGTCATCTGACTGAGACTCCGCCGAGCGTACAGTGTCGGTTATTATCGGACTGGGAGGTTCCACTTCTTATGATTTAATTTTTATGCGGCAAATATAAGTATAATTTATTATATTTGCGGTGTTTTGTAGAAAAACAACTAAAATTATTGCAGTATTATGGACTTTTTGACTAATGAGAAATTGACTATTGTGGGTGCTGCCGGAATGATCGGTTCCAATATGGCACAGACCGCAATGATGATGAGATTGACTCCTAACCTATGCCTCTATGATCCGTATGGACCTGGTCTTGAGGGAGTTGCAGAGGAAATGTACCATTGTGCATTCTGCGGGGCAAACATCACATACACCACTGACATCAAGGAAGCTCTTGAGGGTGCAAAATATGTGATTTCCTCAGGTGGCGCACCTCGCAAACAGGGTATGACACGTGAGGACCTCCTCAAAGGCAACTGCGAAATCGCAGAGCAGCTTGGCAAGGATCTCAAAGCTTATTGCCCTGACGTAAAACACGTTGTAATCATCTTCAACCCTGCGGACCTCACAGGACTTGTAGCCCTTCTCCATTCAGGACTCAAGCCTTCACAGGTAACCACTCTCGCAGCCCTCGATTCAACAAGGCTCCAGAGCGCCCTCGCAAAGGAATTCGGCGTTCAGCAGAGCAAGGTGACAGGATGCCACACTTATGGCGGTCACGGAGAGCAGATGGCTGTGTTCGCTTCACAGGCAAAGATTGACGGCAAGCCTTTCGCAGAGCTTCTCGGAACCACTCTCCCTGCTGCAAGATGGGAGGAAATCAAAGGAAATGTTATCCAGGGCGGTAAGAAGATCATCGAACTCCGCGGACGCTCATCATTCCAGAGCCCTTCTTATGTTTCAGTCGAAATGATTGCGGCTGCTATGGGCGGAAGGAAATTTGAATGGCCTGCAGGATGTTATGTCAACACCGAGAAATATCACAACGTAATGATGGCTATGCCTACAGTGATTGACGAGACTGGTGTTCACTATGGCGAGATTAACGGTACTGCTGAGGAGATGGCTGCTCTCGAGGCTTCTTACGAGCACCTCTGCAAGATGCGTGACGAAATCATCGAGCTCGGCATCATCCCTGCTGTTTCCGAGTGGAAGACTGTCAATCCTAATCTTTAACAAAACAGTTTGGTTTTGACGAAAATTGACGAACTGGAAGGCGGAAGCCTTTCAGTTCGTTTTTTTATAGCTGAGGATGGACCAGGTCAAGGTGACGCAGCCAATGGCACAGAGCCCTGCAAGGTCTTTCCAAGTGTCCAGGAGGGTGCCGCCTTTCAGATAGATGGCCCTCATCGCATCGGCGAAATATCTCAAAGGATTGGCGAGGGTGATGTATTGTGCCCATTCCGGCATTGAGGATATAGGGGTGAAGATACCGCTCATTAACATAAAGAGCACCGAGAAGAACCACATCACGAACATTGCCTGCTGGGTGTTTTCACTATAGTTGGACACGAGGAGTCCGAAAGATGCCATTACCACGATGTGGGCGAAGGTGTAGAGGCAGATGTTCAGGAGGCTGCCCTGGCAGGTGTAGCCGAATGTGATTCTGGCAAGAAGCAGGCAGGTGCCGAGCATAAAAAATGCCACTGCTATGTAAGGAACCATCTTGCAGATGATGAAGGCGCTCTTGCTCACAGGTGTCACATTAATCTGTTCAATGGTGCCCTTTTCCTTTTCCGATACAATGTTGAGGGATGGCATAAATCCGCACATCATCGTGATGGCGATTACTATGAGTGCCGGGACCATAAACACCTTATAGTCCATATATTGGTTGTAACGGAAGTCTTCGGAAGCGCTGATGACAGGTCCGGAAGTCATCGCCGCCCCGGCTTTGCGGGAGGAAATGAACGAGGTGACGCAGGCGGAGAGGTATTGTGAGCCTATGGCTCCTTTGGTCCCATTGACGGCATTAATCTTGATGCCAACAGGCAGGGGAGTGCCTTCCGGAGCATTGTCGCCGAGGAAGTCTGAAAAGCCTGCGTTGACGGTGAGGATTGCATCGGTTTGTCCCTTGTCCATAAGCATTTCAGCATAGGAGGGGTCTTCACATATTTCTCTGAGCTTGAAATAGCCGGATTTGGTGCATTTTTCGATGAGTAGGGCTGAATCTGGAGTCTTGTCACAATCCACCACGGTGAGGATGATGTTCCTGATTTCCATACTCACGGCAAAGGGGAATACGAATACTATCAGAAGAGGGAACATAAGCACCATTCTTGGTAGCCCGGGATCCCTGAAAAACTGTTTGAATTCTTTTATGAGCAGATGTTTCCACATTGTAATGTCCTCCTAAAGTCTTGTCTTGAAACTCTTTATGCTGACTCCTAAAAGCAGGATCATCATTCCTGCCATTATGCCGAGTTCTTTGGCCACGGCGGAAAATCCCGCTCCCTGGATCATAATCTTCTTGACAGTGATGATATACCATTTCGCTGGTATGATGTCGGACACGGCCTGAAGAATGCCCGGCATACTCTCACAAGGAAAGATAATTCCGGAAAGCATCATAGTTGGCATCGTGAGTCCCATTCCGCAAAGGAGCATTGCAGTCTGCTGGCTAGATGAAATAGTGGAAATGAGAAGCCCGAGTCCAAGGGAGGTCCCGACAAAGACAAGGGATGAAAGGGTCAGAAGGGAGATGCTTCCGTTTACCGGTACCCCCATCACATAATGGGCAAGCAGAATTACAGTTATGAAGTTTACCAAAGAGAGAACGAGGTAGGGAACCAATTTGCTGAGTATTATCCAGAATGGCTTTACAGGGGACACAAGCACCAGTTCCAGGGTTCCGAATTCTTTTTCCCTTACAATGGACACGGATGTCATCATCGTACATATCAGCATCAGGATGAGCCCCATAACTCCAGGTACGAAATTATATGATGAACTCATTGCCGGATTGAACATCAATTGGACATCTGGTCGGAATGATGCTGTCCTGCTGCCGGTTGTGGCGAGGGTGATTTCCGCCTGCTCTCCGGTGAGCACACCTTTTATATAATTGCATATCATTTGGGCAGTGTTCGGATCTGATCCGTCGCAGACTATCCTGACTTCTGCCCGGCCCGTTCCTCCGAGATTCTTGTCGAAAGAGTCTTCGAAGCAGATTGCCGCCTTGGCCTTGCCTTTCCGGAGTCTTGCATCGATATCAGACGGGGATGCCAGCCGTTCCCCAATTTCGAGATATTTGTTATTGTCGATTTTTTCCGTTATCCTGCGCACG
>JBJEBO010000158.1:0-3305 GCA_051870155.1 Candidatus Cryptobacteroides sp. | reverse complement strand
GATAATCAGGTAGGGGGCTCCGCAGGTTACGCAGGGGTCGGCAAAGTTGAATACCGGCTCGAAGAAGCGGAACGGACGACCTCCGATTACAGGCATCCAGTCCGGGAATGTAGTGTCTATCAATGGGAAATAGAACATATCCACTACTTTTCCAAACATAAACGGGGCATAGTGTCCCCCGAAGGATGCCACTTCATTGAATGTGGATTCAGAGAAGATGAGACCGTAGAAATAACAGTCGATGATATTTCCCATCGCTCCTGCAGCTATCATAGTAAGCCCGACAGCAACACCAAAAGGAGTGTCAGGCTTTTTGATAAGTCTGGAAATCCACCATACCAATGCAGCGAAAAGTCCTATCCTGAATAATGAGAGAAGAAATTTCCCCACCCCACCACCGAACTTCATACCGAAAGCCATTCCTTCGTTTTCGATGAAATAAATGCGGAACCAGTCTCCAATCACGTTAAAACCACCGCCCAACGGTAGTCCGGTCTTCACCAACACTTTGATTACCTGGTCTATCACGACCAGCAACACTCCCAATATCAGCAGTTTCCTACCTTTCGTCACTTTCATAGAATTTACTTGTTCTTATTCATCATCTCCTTTGCCTCTACAGTCAAGGTAGCGTGAGGCACGAGACGAAGCCTCTCCTTAGGGATGAGTTTTCCTGTCATACGGCAAACTCCGTAGGTCTTGTTCTCAATGCGGACAAGAGCGGCTTCAAGACTCTGGATAAACTTGTACTGACGCTGTGCAAGATGACCGGCCTCTTCCTTTGAAAGAGTAGTGGCTCCTTCTTCCATCACCTTGAATGTAGGGGAAGTATCCTCTATATCATTGCTGGAGCCGTGTGTCACGATGTCTCTCAAAGTCTTATACTCTTTCTTGGCATTGTCAAGCATTTCAAGAATTATTTCCTTGAATTCCTGCAGTTCTTCATCGCTGTAACGTACCTTGAGTTCAGGTTCGTTCACTTTCTTTTCTTCTGCCATAATAAAGTGTGTTTTGTGGGGTTAATAATTCCAGGTCGCATCAAAGTCTTGCAACTTCGATGCGTACCATCCCTTCATTCCATTCTACTTCCGCAGCTGTCTCCGGAGCCTGTTCCTGAGAAACCTCGACAGATTTAGCCAAAGTCTGTGCTGCAACATACTCGCCGAAGTCTGCAAGAGAAGATGAAATTTCTGTAAAATCATCACCTGAAGCATAAATAACGACGGATATCTTGTCTGTCACTTCGAATCCGCTGTCTTTTCTGAGATTCTGTATTCTGTTTACAAGTTCCCTCGCAGTTCCCTCACGCCTGAGTTCCTCCGTAATCGTCACATCAAGCGCGATTGTGAGAGGACCGTCGGAGGCAACGAGCCATCCCGGCATATCCTCGGAAGTGATTTCATAGTCGCCTTTCTCCAACATCACGTTTCCGGAAGGAAGTTCCATACAATATGGCGTTGCAACATTCTCGGAAGCCTGGATGGAGGCAATCTGCTCCTGTCCCAACTGAGCGAAAGCGGCGGCAATTTCCTTCATCTGTTTACCGTAACGCTTGCCGAGAGTCTTGAAATTCGGTTTTATCTTCTTGGTTATCAAACCTGTAGAATCCGATATAAACTCTGCTTCCTTGACATTGACCTCTCCGAGAATAATTCCTTTCACCTTCTCAAGCTGCACCCTGACTTTTTCGTCAATGACAGGAACAACGAGCTTTGAAAGCGGCTGGCGAACCTTTATGGAAACTTTCCTCCTGAGTGCCAATACCATAGAGGAAGCCCTCTGTGCGATGTCCATCCTTTCCTCAAGATCCTTGTCCACTACTGAAGGGTCGTAATCCGGCATTTTCACATAATGAACTGAATCTGCGCCAGGAACGAGATCGAGCCAAAGTCTCTCCATAAAGAATGGTGCAATAGGTGCGGCGAGCAGAGCTATATCCTTGAGTACCTCATAAAGAGTCTGATATGCAGCATGTTTGTCTCTGTCCATTGAACCGCCCCAGAAACGTTTCCTATTGAGGCGGACATACCAGTTGCTGAGGTGGTCACAGACAAAATCCTGAATCAGACGACCGGCGGTAGTAATGTCATAATCTTCGTATGCCGCAGTGACATCGTGCACGAGGGTGTTGAGCAGGGAGATGATCCACCTGTCAATTTCAGGCCGCTCAACAACAGGAACCATCTCCATATCAGGAGAGAAGTTGTCAACATTGGCATAAAGCGCAAAGAATGAATATGTATTATAAAGAGTTCCGAAGAATTTCCTTCTTACTTCGTCAACTCCGTTTTCGTCAAATTTGAGGTTGTCCCACGGCTGTGAATTGGTGAGCATATACCATCTGAGCGCATCAGGACCGTATTTGTCGAGAGCCTGGAACGGATCCACGGCATTGCCAAGACGCTTGCTCATCTTGTTGCCGTCCTTGTCAAGGACAAGACCGTTGGAAATGACACGTTTGAACGCACATTTGTCGCTCACCATTGTATTGATTGCGTGGAGAGTATAGAACCATCCCCTGGTCTGGTCAACACCTTCGGCGATGAAATCGGCGGTGCATCCGAACCTTGGAGAACCGAGATTTCTCAATCCCTCCTGGGCATAAGGCATTGCACCCGAATCAAACCAAACATCGATAAGATCTGTCTCACGAACCATCTTGCGACCTGAGTCAGATACAAGGAAGATATTGTCTGCATACGGACGGTGAAGATCTATCTTGTCGTAATTCTCCTTTGACAAATCCTCCGGATCGAACCCTTTGTCTTTCAAAGGATTGCTTTCCATAATTCCGGCAGCAACAGCTTTTTCAATCTCAGCATAAAGTTCCTTCACAGAACCTATGCACTTCTCTTCCTTGCCATCCTCGCTGCGCCATACAGGAAGCGGAGTGCCCCAATAGCGGCTGCGCGAAAGATTCCAGTCCTGGATATTCTCAAGCCATTTGCCGAAACGTCCGGTACCGGTTGCTTCCGGTTTCCAAACTATGGTGTCATTGAGTTCCATCATCCTTTCCCTGACTGCAGTGGTCCTTATGAACCAGGAATCAAGCGGATAATAGATTACCGGCTTGTCTGTTCTCCAGCAATGAGGATAGGTATGCACGTGCTTCTCTATCTTGAAAGCCTTTCCCTGCTGCTTGAGCATCACGCAAAGATCCACGTCGAGGGTCGGTGCGTCTGCAGGAAGGCTGTCGTCGTAGGCATTCTTGACATATCTGCCCGCAAATTCGGCATAAGAATCTGACACCCTTGTCTTTACATAATCCGGATCAAGGTCTTCGATTCGGAAGAAACGTCCTTTGC
>JBJEBO010000157.1:0-3306 GCA_051870155.1 Candidatus Cryptobacteroides sp. | reverse complement strand
CCACCCTCCACAAAATCATAATGCAATTCTGTGGCTGGGACCTCGCCAGAATGGAGGAGGTTTAGAACCTTGGCGGAAGAAAATCCTATTCCGTCTTAAGCGATTTAACCGGGTCGGAGAGGGCTGCGGAAAGACTGCGGAGAGTTACTACGGTGATGGTTACAAGAAGCACTGCGAGCAGGGCAAGAGCGAATACCCACCAGTGCATAGGCATCCTGTAGGCAAAGCTCTTAAGGTAGTAGTCCGTAATGAACCACCCTAGCGGGGCAGCAATGACGAAGCATACGAGCACAATTTTCACGAATTTCGCGTTGAACATTCCAAGGATGTCCTCAACCGTTGCTCCGTTGACACGCCTGATGCCAATTTCCTTTCGCCTGTATTCAGCCTCGAACATCACCAAACCGAACACTCCCATCAGGGAAATCATTATAGCCAGTACCGTGAACAACAGAATGATACGGGACATATTCTTCTCCCTGCCATATTCAGAGTCGAGCCTGCTGTCGAAGAATGATACCTCGAAATTGTCCTTTGGAATGGACGGATCCAATTCGTTCAACTGAGTCTTGATCCAATCTATCAGGACAGGTATATCGGCTCCGGGCTGAGTCCTGATATATAGAGTGTAGAGTGACTTCCAGGAATTTTTACCGAATATGTATAGTGCAAAAGGCTCTACGGCATTTGACAACGACTTGTAATTGAAATTCCTGCATATTCCCACGATGTCAGTCTCCCCTTGATGACCTTGCATCTTGTCTTCCAAGGTAAGTCCGAACTTGTCGCGGGCTGCTTCGTTGAAGATGAATACACCGTCCTCGCACATCTCGTCACTTTCGGTGAAATCCCTGCCTTCAACTATGTCTATTCCCATAAAACTTAGGAAGTTCCACTGAACAGGATAACATAGGAAATTAATCTGTTCGCCTTTGAACTGCCTTCCCCACCCCATCCTGTAATTCGAGACGATATCTCCGTTTGCGAAGGTTACATCCTTGATTTCAGGATTGCTTTTCAAAACCGATGTCGCAGTCTTTCGCATATTTGCAATTTTCGAAGAAGAATAGACCTGAAGAAGTTGGCTGCGGTCGAATCCCATATCATAATGGAGCATATACTGTCTCTGCATTGTCACGAAGGATGCGCAGATTATCAGCACGATGGAGACTGTGAACTGAAATCCGATGAGTCCAATCCTGAACGCCTTGCCCTTGGATGCTGTACCGAAACTTCCTTTGAGGGCAAATGCCGGAGAAAAGGATGTAATGTACAGGGCAGGATAGAGCGACGATACGACTGCGAGGATTATGCCCCCAAGAGCAGTGAAGACCGTCACACCGACATTTTTTGAGAACAATGCACTGCAAGGAATAAGAGAGGCCAATGTGCTGCCACAGAACAATTTGACGGCACCTGCCGCCAAAGCAAGGGCTATGATGATCATCACCACGGATTCGCAGACAATGCCAGTTACAAGCCTTTCTCTCGATGCTCCGAGGATTTTTTTCGTGTTTACAGAACGCAGGCGCACCGGAACGAGGGCGAAGAAGAAATTGATGAAATTGATGAAGGCAATGACTATCACAAGAATTGCTATGGCAAGAAGTGTGTAAGTTGTTGTCTTGCTTCCGCTTGCGCCAGGACTTGAAAGAGTCTTCTCGAAATAGATGTCCTTAAACGGAAAGAGTTTTATTTTGATTCTTGCCTTGCTTTCTTCCAAGTCCTCATCAGTGAATTCCTCCCCTTGTTCCTCTGCCATATCGAGGAAGGTTTTGACTATATAATCAAATGCCTGCTGCTCAAACAGTTCTTTATCATCCTTCGAGTTAAGTTTCACAAAATACGGATAACTCCATTCACTGAATTCTTCAATGCTTTCGTCACCTATGTTGACAAAGCACTCTATTCCTCCGAGGTCACTATTAGAAGGGTAATGCTTGAAAATTGCAGCAACATTGTATTGAACCGTATTCCCATTATTCCAACAAAAGAGCACATCACCAACTTGGAGACCGAGTTCATTTGCCTTGGTGTCGGATATTACAAGGTCTGTCCAAGAAGCAAGGTTTCCGATACTTCCTTCCAGAGTTTCCACTCCGAAAACCTGCAAAGATCCCAATGAAACCTTGCTGAAGTTCATATCGAAACGGTCGCTGCCGTCTTCATTGCGGCTAAATGTATTATGATTGCGACCGAGGTCTGACGTACCTCCATATTCAACGCACGGAACATTGGCTATGGCCGCCTCGCAAAGCGGTCTTGACATCCAGGGCATCCAGTTGCCCGGAGTGTACCAGTCCGGCATCGTTACAACATAAATTCTGTCTGAGTCTTTGATTTTCTTGTTGTATCCAAGGTCATAATTGACCTGGACCATAATGATATACAGGGCGGCAAACGCCATCGCCATTCCTAAGATATTCAGAAGCGATGCCGCCGCCGAACTTTTTCCTCCTGTTATATTTCTTATTGACATAGTTCTTTATATTTATATTTTCAATTTTCAGATCTCTCCATTCCGGTGCTTCGCACCTCCAGTCGAGATGACAGATGGAAGTGAATGGAGAAATCTCCGTTCTCTGTCATCTCGACTAAGGCCGCAGGCCGCATGGAGAGATCTACTCTTTACGTAGCGACTCCACCGGATTGGCCCTGACCGCCCTCCAGGACATAACGACCACAATAGCCATAGTAAGCGCCGCAATCATCAAGAAGGCAACGACAAACTCCAATCTCGAAATCCCCACCTTCTCAGCAAAACCTTCCTGCCACCTGACGATCGCAAGCCATCCCAAAGGAACTGCAATCAGGAACGACAAAAGCAGTTTGAAGGTATATTTCTTCAGACAGTCCCATATCAGAGGACTGTTGTCCGCTCCATAAACCTTCCTTATGGCAATGGTACGCCTGCTGTATTGCAAATCAAGCAGCACCTGGCCGAAAATTCCCACCAGCGCGAGAATGGCAGCAAGAAGAGAAAAAAGCGAAACAATCTTCTCCTGCTTGATTTCCGGTTTGTAAAGTTCTCCGAGAATATTGTCATACAGCTTGACATCGAACAGATAAGACGGATCCATCTCAAGCAGGACTTCATTGATTTTCCTCACGCATTCCCTCCGGTCGAATCCGTCCGCAAGCCGTATGTAGGCCCAGCACAATGACGAATATCCCTCCGGGAGAGCAATATATATGACAGGCGACACATCCTGCCTTAGAGAATTGATGCAGACCTCGCCGGTCAGGCCGATTATGTCAATGTCGTCCAATGCTCCGCCCTCGGACATTTCAACTCCCTGGTCGGCA
>JBJEBO010000156.1:0-3309 GCA_051870155.1 Candidatus Cryptobacteroides sp. | reverse complement strand
CTGGAGATGCAGATTGTCCACTGCTTTTCTTGCCAGTGCGTCAGAATTGCAGATGTATTGAGCGGTCGTATCCGGATGCAGATGTATCATCAGGTTCTGGATTGTGTACAGGCTGTTGCCATTCTCGTGCAGGAGGGTAGCATAGGTGTTGCGGAGTGTGTGAAATGTCACCGGTCTATCCCCAACTTCTTGAACATCCTTCCCAACTCTGAGAAGGTATAACCTCTTTCTTCCGCAGTTTCCATTGACATCTCGGCATTCTTGATGGCCTCGACTTCATTTGAGTGATTGTACAGCTTTGTAGTATATTTGAAGTAATAAAGGAAGAAAAGCTCAGTACATCGTTCAGTCTCAAAGAATTCAATATTGCAATCAATACCCTTCTTCGGCTTTGAGATATGCTTGCCGTGGAATTTCTTTTTCTGGTTGACATAGTCAGACTTATCCTTGCCTTCCTTTTTGTTGTCAAGGTCAATCATGCAATATATATGATTGTAACCCTGTTCAATGGCGCTTTTGATAATCAGTTCAAGCTCCGCCATACTTGTATGTTTCGGGTATTGCGGAGAAATATTCTGCATCGACCTGAATTCGTCTTTCAATGAATTCAGAAAGAAGTATTCAGTAGGGCCTTCGCCAATGATGATAAATGTTTCTTTCATCGTATTCCTCTGTTAGTCGTTAAGAATGAACGGTGAACCCAGAGAAGGCTTTGCCCCGAGTCTGCCGATCTTGTAGGCGTTGTACAGGGACTGGTTCTTGTGCAGGCCATATTTGTCAGCTCTCCTGCAAGATGAAGTGGCAGTATCTATATCCTTCTCTACAAAGTAGATAAGGTCTCTATTCTCGTTTATCATATCCTCGGCCAGCAGTGATGTAAGGTGCGAGGCGATGATCAACTGGGATTTGTCCGAGTTGTACAGGAAAGCATTCAGGTAGAACAGGAAAAGGTCGTAGTGCAAGTCGTTCTCCGGCTCGTCAAAGAGATGGATGTTGTTCCCGTAAACAAGGTCATACAGGATTCGTGTCTTCTCAAGGAATGCAATCGTGCCACTGGACTGATTGATGGTTTTCAGGTCGAAGCTGTTCTCCCCGGCCTTGCTGGTGAAGAGGATGTCTTTCGTCTTCCCGGCGCTCTGGAGCATAATAGAGTCCTCGTAATGGAAATCTACAATATTGAAGTCCGCTTTCTTGATCATCTGCAGGAAGAACTGCTTCATCTTCGGATCTTCCTCCACCTTGTGCATCATATCTGCGAATGTCTCGTTTGGGTCGTGATATTCGTTGATTCCGTGCATGGAACCGGTAATCCATGCAAACAGTTCAGAAATAGCTTTCACGTCCTCATCAAATGCAACCTTGGCATATGTTGACAGCACAGTGTGGTTGTTCAACGTATTGCTGACAAAGATGTTCTCCGCCTTCTTCCTGATCTCGGCACTGGTCCCGAATGAGATGTTTGCAGCTGAAGATTCGGAGACGAATTCGCGGCTGTAGAAGAGAGCCTTGTATCCTTTGGGGTAGAAGATCAAAGTCTCGCTGAGAATGTAATCCTCGTTATATGAAATCTCATAGTCGTATCTTACAGCGTTGGCATAGAAAGAAAGTCCCATTCTGGTCGGCTCACCTTTGGCCAGTGCGAAAGGGTGATAGCATACAATCTTCTTGTCTCTGGTCGATTTAGGTGTGGTTAGGAGTCTGAAAACCGTCTGGAGGGCATAAAGAATGTTGGATTTTCCGGATGCGTTGGCACCGTAGAGGATTGCTATCTTATTGAGTCTGACCTTGTCATCGACCATAACGGAAGCAAAGGAATCTGAATTATTTTTTGCTTCGAAGTTCAATGTCTGCCTGTCTTTGATAGAATAGAAGTTTTCTACCCAAAATTCTCTAATCATTGTCGGAATATGATAAAATTTAGCCCTATTTCGTAAGTTTTGTACAAAAATAGGAATAATTTTCGTGAATGCAATGAAAATCGATGACAATATAAGTTTCCGGTGACTTCCTGAAGCGAAGTGGCGGAGGGGCTGGAACCAAGCTGGTCTTACGGAGCGACAGCGCAGAAAGACGAGCCCCGCCGCTTGGAAATATAAATTTGTTCGTATCTTTGCGAACAAATTGATTTGATATGACAGAGAATAAGGAGTATTCATTCAAGCAGGAGTTGCTTGCGAGGTTTGCAAGGGCGTTGGGGCATCCTGCACGGGTTGCTATTATGGAGTTTCTGGCAAAGCAGCAGAACTGTTATTTCGGGGACATTCACGAGGAGTTGCCTATTGCCAAGGCTACTGTGTCACAGCATCTTTCTGCATTGAAGGAAGCTGGGTTGATTCAGGGGGAGATTGAGACTCCGAAGGTGAAGTATTGTATCAACAGGGAGAATTGGATGCTTGCACAACTTCTGTTCAAGGAATTTTTCGGGCAGTCCATAAGCAAAGGGGAGGATTGCGGATGCAAGAAATAGATCTCTCCATTCGCTTCGCTCAGTCGAGATGACAGGGATTGTTCGCTTGGTCGAGATGACTGACTGCAATGTCATCTCTTTTCTTTTGGAAGTAATGTTCGTAATATTACAAATAAATAACGAATATGGAAATCAGAGTTATGGGAAGCGGCTGTGCGAAATGCAAGGCCCTCCACGCAACAATGCTTGAGGCGGCAAAAAGCCTCGGACTCAATGAGGGTGATGTGATTTATGACAATGACATCCAGAAGGTGATAGAGATGAATATCCTTCGTCTTCCGGCTGTGGTGATAGACGGAAAAGTGGTCTCGCAGGGAAAGAAGTTCTCATTGTCAGAGGCTCAGGAGCTGATTAAAAGCCAATTGCCTCGCCTGTAAACTATGGAAGCCTGGATTCAAAGTCTGTTGGAGAGCACGACGGCTCCGATGCTCGTGGCTCTGCTTCTGGGGCTGCTGACCGCAATTTCACCCTGCCCTCTTGCAACGAACATTGCGGCCGTAAGCTATATCGGGAAGGATGTTGCCGACCGCAGGAGGGTGTTTGCCAAGGGATTGATGGACACACTCGGAAGAACTGTTTCATATACAGTGCTGGGGGTGGTGCTTATACTGATTCTGCATCGTGGACTGAGTGTATTTCACGTGCAGAAATTTTTTTCAGGGACTGGTGAGAAGGTCATCGGGCCGCTGCTCATTGTCTTCGGCGTGTTTATGCTGTTTGCGGACAAGATTTCTTTCGGAGGGGCAAAAGGTAGCGGAGAAAGGGAAGACAAACTTGCCCGTGGAGGCCTCTGGGGCTCTTTTATCCTTGGTGTCATTTTTGCCTTAGCCTTCTGCCCTACG
>JBJEBO010000155.1:0-3309 GCA_051870155.1 Candidatus Cryptobacteroides sp. | reverse complement strand
AGCAGCATTTACACTAGAACAAAGTTTCTCATTTGCAACAAGTTCCGAAGGCTTAACCTTCAAATCGGCAGCCATCTTATACACGATATGATATGACTCAGGATGAACGGATGAATTGTCCAAAGGGTTTGCCGCATCAGGAATCCTGAGGAAGCCGGCACACTGCTCAAAAGCCTTGTCTCCCAGCCTGCGTACCTTCTTCAATTCTTCCCTTGAACGATATGGACCGTGCTCCCGTCGATATTCTATGATGTTGTCGGCAAGCGTGGGACCTATTCCTGAGACATAACTCAAAAGATGGCGGCTCGCCGTATTGACATTCACCCCGACGCTATTCACACAGCTTTCTACAGTGTTATCCAATTCCTCCTTCAAAAGTCCCTGGTCCACATCGTGCTGATACTGACCGACTCCCAAAGATTTCGGATCGATTTTCACAAGTTCAGCGAGAGGATCCATAAGACGCCTTCCAATCGAAACCGCACCGCGAACTGTTACATCATAGTCCGGAAATTCTTCACGTGCCACCTCCGAGGCAGAATAAATGGATGCTCCGTCCTCACTGACCGAGAAGATTCTCACTCCGTCCGGCATAGGTACCCTCTTCATAAAATCTTCGGTCTCCCTGCCTGCGGTTCCGTTGCCAATGGCTATGACTTCTATGCCATATTTCTCCACCATCTGCCCAACAGCACGGATTGACTGTACCTTCTCATTAGCAGGAGGATGAGGGAAAATAGTCTCATAATGAAGAAGACCACCCTGTGCATCGAGACAAACCACCTTGCATCCGGTCCTGAAGCCCGGGTCTATGGCCATAAGGCGCTTCTGCCCGACAGGAGGAGCCAACAGAAGCTGTCTGAGATTCTGGCCGAATACCTTGATGGACTCCCTGTCAGCCTTTTCCTTGGCTTCCCTGAGGATTTCATTGGTAATGGACGGCTCAAGAAGTCGCTTGTATGAATCGTCTATAGCCATCCTTATCTGATTTGCGAGAGGCTCAGGTGGATATCTCTTAGCCTTGCAATAATCATAATATAGTTTGTTTCCGCATTTTTCTTCATCTGCATCGATTTTGAGAGTGATAAATCCTTCATCTCTCGCACGAAGCATAGCGAGCAGCCGGTGAGGAGCCATTCTTTCCAGAGGCTCTGAATAGTCGAAATAGCCCTTATATTTCTGTGCTTCAGGCGATGACGCGACCTTTGTAGCCTTGGAAGAGAGTCTTCTTGTCTTGAATATTCCCCTCAATGTGTCGCGCACTGAAGCAGTCTCGCTAAGGCGCTCTGCTATGATATCACGCGCACCTGACAGGGCATCGTCCACAGTTTTGACTTTGTCGTTGAGATATTTGGAAGCCTCGGACTCCAAATTTCGAAGGGAACATTCCTCCATCTTGTCTGCAAGAGGCTCAAGCCCTGCTTCCTTGGCCATCGAAGCCCTTGTGCGACGCTTCGGTCTGAAAGGAAGATAAATGTCCTCCACTTCCCTTGCGTCAACGCTCCCTTCTATGCGTGAGCGTAATTCGTCAGTAAGTTTCCCTGCTTCTTCAATTGTCTGAAGAACAGTCTCTTTCCTGCGATCAAGTTCCTCATATACATCTGTCCAATGCCTGATTTCAGCCACTGCGACCTCGTCAAGTCCTCCGCTTCTTTCTTTCCTATAGCGGCTGATGAATGGAATCGTAGCTCCTTCCTCGAACATCTTTGCACAATTCTCCACCTGCCATTCCTTTACTCCCAACTTCGAGGCTACTGCCTTTATGTAAATCTCTTTCATTTCTTAGTGTATCAATCGTGTGATACCTGCCTGAGCTGGTCGCGATATGCCGAGAATATCTTTGATTTGGATACAAAGCCGAGATAGGTCCTGTCCTTGTCGATGACAGGAAGGTTCCACGCCCCCGACTTCTCGAACTTGTTCATCACGGCATCCATCTTTTCATCCACAAGCACATAGGCAGGTGCTGATTTCATATAATTATATACGTGCCTGGTTTCATAGAGATCTTTCTTGAACATATCCTTTCGGATGTCGCCAAGGCTCACATAACCTTGGAAATGCCCCTTTGAATCCAGCACCGGGAAAACATTTCTGGACGACTTGGATACGGCATCCACAAGTTCACCCAATGTAGCATCTATCTTGACTGAGGTAAAATCAGCCTCAATGAGTTCCGAAGTCTTGAGCAAGGTGAGGACAGCCTGATCGCTGTCGTGGGTCAAGAGCTCACCCCTCTTTGCAATACGCTTGGTGTAAATCGAATACTGCTCGAACATCCTGGTCGTACCGAAGGAGATTGTGGAAGTCAGGATGAGTGGGATAAGGAGTTCATAACCTCCTGATATTTCCGCAATAAGGAAGATTGCAGTCATCGGCGCCTGCATCACTCCCGCCATAAGTCCGGCCATTCCCACAAGGACGAAATTCTGCTCCGGAACACCGATTTCACTGCCTATGAAGATGAGGTTGATGACACGGGCTACAACAAAACCGGCAATACCGCCCACAAAAAGAGTCGGACCGAAGGTTCCTCCGACTCCGCCTCCGGCATTGGTGAAAGACATCGAAAAGACTTTCAGCAAGAGGATGAGAAGGAAGAAAATCGGAACAGACCAGGCCCTGTCCATAAAGAATGACAGGACGGTTTGACCTTCGAAGGAAATCTGCCCTCCGTTCAGGAGGACGTTAAGCGAGTTGTAACCCTCACCGTAGAGCGGAGGGAACAGGAAAATCAGAAGACCAAGGCAGAGGGCAGATATGCCCCATCGTTTGTATGGGTTGGTTATGCCTTTGATCTTGTCTTCCAACCAAAGGGTTGTCCTGGTGAAATATACCGAAAAGCCTGCACAGCACAGTCCTAAAATAATATAAAATGGGATGTTGTGCATAGAGAATGGCGCAAGGGTACATTCAAAAGGAGGTTTGTCCCCGAGGAAGATATATGAAATCACCGTTGCCGACACCGTCGAAAGAAGGAGCGGAACGATGGAAGACATCGAAATATTGAAAAGCAGGATTTCAAGTGTAAAAAGGACTCCGGCGAGCGGAGCCTTGAATATACCCGCCACGGCTCCTGCGGCTCCACAACCGAGAAGTATCGTCATATTGCGGAAAGACAGACCCATATATCGCGCTACATTGGAGCCTATCGCCGCTCCGGTATAGACTATCGGCGCCTCGGCTCCCACAGATCCTCCGAAACCGATGGTGACGGAACTCGCCACGAGGGAGGTCCAGGTGTTATGGGGGCGTATCTTGGATTCGTTCTTCGATACGGCAAGCAGAACCTTGGTGACTCCGTGCCCA
>JBJEBO010000154.1:0-3316 GCA_051870155.1 Candidatus Cryptobacteroides sp. | reverse complement strand
ATTATATAATGTAAGAGATTATATTATAATCGATAAGCAATATAAATCAAAACAAAGATATGGCTAACATTTTCACATCTTCAATCGGGAAAAAACTCATTATGAGTATCAGCGGTCTGTTTCTGATCATTTTCCTGCTTCTTCACGCAACCATTAACTTCTTTTCCGTGATTGACTCATTCACAGGCAGCTACGGCGCCTCCGATGGTCTTTTCCAAGCCGGATGCGACTTTATGTCACTGCCAATCGTAACCATAATGGTTCCGGTTCTCGCCTTTGGATTCATCATCCACATCATCTATGCATTCTACCTCACCTGGTGCAACATCCAGACTCGCGGAGGATATAACCGCTACGAGGTGGCAAGCAAGGCAAAAACAGAGTCTTGGGCATCAAAGAATATGCTCGCCCTCGGAATCATCGTCCTCGGCTTCATAGCATTCCATCTCACTCATTTCTGGGCGGATATGCAGCTTAAGGAATTTATGGGAGAACACGCAGCAAACCCATACGACCTTCTCAACGCAACATTCCAGCACTGGTGGGTACTCGTTCTCTACCTCGTATGGTTCGGAGCAATCTGGTTCCACCTCACCCACGGCTTCTGGAGCGCATTCCAGACCATTGGATGGAGCAACAAGATTTGGGAAAAGAGACTGACCGTAATCGGCTACATCTTCGCAACCCTCATTTTCGTGATCTTCGCCGCAGTAGCAGTCAATGCATTCCTTCAGGCAAACGGTCTCATTTGCTGCTGTTAATTAGCAAACATCGATTATTATAAAGGCAGAGTCTTTTTCCTGAGCCATTCAGCCTCCTCGGCATCAAGTTCCGGAGAAAGCGCCTCAAATACAGATTGATTATAGGCATTCAGCCAAGAGATTTCATCCGCTGTCATCATATCCCTGATGATGGCGGATGTTTCTATATGGCAGCAGGTGAGAGTCTCAAACCTGAGCCATCTACCAAATTCATTTACTGAATCCTCCACACAAAGCACAACATTCTCGTGACGGATCCCGTGGAGCCCTTCCCTGTACAATCCAGGCTCGTTAGAAGTCACCATCCCGGGAAGCATCGGCTGCTGATTGGCACTCTGGCGAATGGTCTGAGGTCCTTCGTGGACTCCAAGATAAAATCCTATTCCGTGACCCGTCCCGTGACCATAATCCCTTCTGCCGGTCCACAAAGGGTAACGTGCTATTGCATCTATCCTCGTACCTGGGGTCCCCTCCGGAAACACGGCCATAGACAAGTCTATCATTCCCCTTAGCACCAAGGTATAGTCCTCACCTTCCAATGCAGTGCATTCTCCAACCGGAACAGTACGGGTGATGTCTGTGGTACCGAAGAGATATTGTCCACCGGAGTCAACAAGATAAAGACCTCGGGGTTCTATCACTGCTGAGCCTTCTTTGGGAGTGGAATAATGCGGAAGGGCGGCATTCTCCCCATAAGCGGAGATGCAAGCGAAACTGTCTCCCCTATAACCCGGAATCTCTGCCCTGAATGCTCCAAGCCTGTCTGCAGCTTCTTTTTCAGTCACCCTCTCTCCCGAAGTCATTTTTCGATCAAGCCAAAACAGAAATTTTTCGACGGCGAGTCCGTCCGCGTGATAAGCCTCACGCAAGCCTTTGATTTCCGTACTGTTCTTGACGGCCTTTTTCAAAGGAACCGGAGACTGGATGCAACGGATGCTACCTTCAGCAAAGATATCCTCTATATATTTAAATAGGTGTGCATTCAATGTGGACGGATCTACAGCAATGCTGCCAGATGATTCCGCAGACAGGACGGAATACACATCGTCATAATCAAGAATCTCCACATCATCCGCCACCAATTCCGCGAAACTGTCTTCAGTATCAGGATCAGAATGCAATCCCTCACCTTTTTTCATACACCAACACACACGGTCCATCGACACAAAAAGGTAAGAAAGCACATAAGGATTATATTCTATGTCGGAACCCCGCACATTCAGTACCCAGGCCACCTCATCCGGAGCCGAAAGCAGGATGGCATCACAATCATTGACCATCAAATATTTACGTAACGAGGAGATTTTCTGCAACCGACTCTCCCCCACTATGTCATCCCCTACCGTGGTCACCACCGAAACAGGAAGTCCCGGACGGTCCTCCCACATCCGCTCCAAATAATCAGGAACATCCACAACCGCCCCACCTACACTTTCCATCGCTTTCCTGATCTCAGCCGCGGCATCCACACTCAGACAACCACCGTCTATCACGACACTACAGGCATTTTCCGAAAGCCACTGGGGAATCCCCACTGCACCCGGAACCCTTGTCTTGTGCAGGGAAACACCCGTACCCTCAAGCTGCTTGACAGCCTGGATGAAATACCTCGAATCTGTCCAGAGCCCGGCGTCATCCTTTGTCACGACAAGGTCTCCGGCCTCCCCTGTAAACCCGGAAAGCCACTCTACCTGTTTCCAACGTGCTGCAGGATATTCACTTGAATGAGGGTCTGAGGATGTTATGAGGGCAGCATCCCAGCCATTTTCCGCCATCAGGGCGCGAAGAGAATCGATTCTTTCTTTATAGATGTTCATAAGATTGTTTTATAAAGCCATCAAAGATAAGAAAGATGGAGGAAGATTCATAGGAATAAGGACTATTCGAAGAAAAAAATAAAATATTTTTGAATTTTTTGGTACTTTGTGATACAAGGTACTGAATTTTTATATATATTTGCACCGTGAAAGAACTATAAAACATAAATTAATTTTAATATACAATGAAAAAGACAGTCAGCGCCGCCATCGGCGGCAGAAATTTCATCCTCGATGAAGATGCATACAACGCACTCAGCAATTATCTCTACAGCTTCAAGGCCGGTTTGGGAAGCAATGACAAGACAGAAGTGATGGATGAACTTGAAATGAGAATCGCAGACCTGTTCACAGAAAAGCTGAAAGGACGCGAAGTAGTGGACATTACTATGACAGACGCAGTCATTTCGCAGCTCGGTATGCCAAACTGGAATGCCTCAAACCTAAACGGGAACAGCCGTGAAAGCTATTCGGAACCGGAGGATACTACAGCAACAAAGCGATTCTACAGGGACGATGATAACAAGATGATTGGAGGAGTCTGCTCCGGACTTGCAATTTATTTCAACATCGACGTCGTACTCATCAGGGTCATCTTCGCAGTAGCCCTTCTTATGGGAACAGCCGGTTTTTGGGTTTACATCGTATTCTGGCTCATCGCCCCGGTTGCACGCACAGCAAGTCAGAAATGCGAGCTTAGGGGAATCCCGGCAACGGCTGAAAACATCAGGAGATTTT
>JBJEBO010000153.1:0-3317 GCA_051870155.1 Candidatus Cryptobacteroides sp. | reverse complement strand
GGTACAGTAAGATATAGCAATGCAATGGCTCTCAATATGATAGGCCTTTCTGCCCTGTCAAATATCAAGCAAATAGGCAAGATAAGTCCGGAATTGCAGGATGCGTTCTTCAATGTCTTGGAAGGCAGGGAAGAACGGGCTTCGTTCTACAACGAGAGCGGTCTTGTTACAATTTCTCTCACAGCATCCGATGCCGTCCTTGGAGGAAGAGACGTCAAGGTGGTGGCGATGAATGACATAAGTTCGGAAATGGCTGAGAATGAGCAGGCTTCCTGGACAAAACTCATAAGGGTTCTGACCCACGAGGTGATGAACACCCTTGCCCCTGTGACCTCCCTCAGTGAAACCCTTTCCAGCAGGGTGGCTGCAAGACGTGCCTCAGACTGTAGTGCCGAATTTGATGATGATATTTTGGCCGGTTTGGAAACCATAGCCTCTTCTTCCCGCGGTCTTGTGAAATTCGTGGAGTCTTATCGTAGTCTCACAAGAGTGGCTCAACCTGTACGTAAGTCATTTCTTGTCAAGGACTTAGTGGAAAGAGTAATGCAACTTACATCAGAAACCTTTTCCGCTTCCGGTGCATCCTGCCGCTACATCGAAAAAACTGATGACATTCTCCTATATGCCGATGAAAACCAGATAGCTCAGATTCTTGTCAATCTTCTGAAAAACGCTGTCCAGGCAGGGGCTACGCAATTGGAAATATCAGCCGAAATAGACTCTTCTGAGAATGTCATAATCAATGTTTCCAACAATGGAATCCCAATTAACCCTGAAAGTTGGGAACAGATTTTCGTGCCGTTCTATACTACCCGTCAGTCCGACGGAACGGGGATTGGCCTGAGTCTTTCCAGGCAAATAATGCGTTTGCACGGGGGCACAATCCGTCTCACACGCAGCGATTCCGTCGCTACGGTTTTTACCCTCTGTTTCCGTTAGGCGTATTATGATTACAATAATATTTTATTCTCATTTTTATAAATTCTTGCAGTAGTGTATGATATAAAAGCAAGAGCTATTGTATATAATTGTTATTTATACAATAACTCCTTTGTTTTCTGATCTTGTGATCGAATTTAATGGTTTGATTATAAATATTTTGTAGAAAAATTGTTTTATATTTATAAAATATTTTTATAAATTTGCGAAGCTAACTGATCTTAACCACAATGGATAGAAATTTAGAAAAATCAAGGCCATTTGCCTTAAATCACATTTCTGTTGACTGTGTCGTTCTCGGCTTTGATGGGGAACGCCTGAATGTTCTCTTGTTGAAAAGGGAAGATATGGGTTTGCACGATATGAAACTGCCCGGAAGTCTGATTTATGCAGATGAAACACCTGATGAGGCTGCATCGAGGGTGATTACCGAACTTACGGGATTTTCCGGTTTGAAACTTGAGCAATTCAGGACTTTTGGCTCTCTGGAGCGCACTTCCAATCTTAAAGATGTAAGATGGCTCGAAGTGGTGCAGAAAGAGACAGTGTCCAGAATCATCACCGTAGCTTATTTTGCAATAGTTAGAACTGATCGCTTTGATAGCAAGGTGAAAAGCAACAAGGAACTGGTCTGGGTATGCGTTGACGCTTTGCCTCATCTCGCCTTTGACCACAACGAAATTATTTCATCGGCGGTGGATTGCTTTGCCAGAATGACTTATTTCAACAATGAATACCTTTTCAAACTTTTGCCTCGCAAGTTCACGATAACTCAATTCAGGAAAGTTTACGAAATCGTGTTCAGAACAAAAATTGATCCGGGGAATTTCTATAAGAAAGTTGCTCTTATGCCATACGTGGTTCCGCTTGAGGAGAAGCAGCTTGGTGGAAGGCATCGCGCAGCAAGATTTTATAAATACGACAGTAAAGCCTATAAAAAAGGTAAATTATAAATGTTTCGCCCTGGCGGAACTGAACCATATAAACATTAATACTATGTACCTCTTAGGTTATGACATCGGGAGTTCATCCGTCAAGGCGGCTCTTGTGGAGGCGGCGACAGGAAAATGTGTCGCATCTGCTTTTTACCCGAAAAGCGAAGCACCAATCGCAGCACCCCTGCCCGGATGGGCAGAGCAGGACCCGCAATCCTGGTGGGATAATATAAAGCTTGCAACAGCGGATGTAATGAAAAGTAGCGGGGTAGCCCCGTCAGATGTCAAAGCTATAGGTATATCGTATCAGATGCACGGTCTGGTGTGCGTGGACAAAGACGGTAACGTGCTTCGTCCTGCCATAATCTGGTGTGATTCAAGGGCTGTGCCATACGGACACGAGGCCTTTGAGGCAATTGGGGAAGAGAAATGCCTCGGGCATCTGCTCAATTCTCCGGGCAATTTCACAGCATCAAAGCTTGCTTGGGTGAAAGACAATGAACCGGAGATTTATGAGAAAATCCATAAGGTGATGCTTCCGGGAGACTATGCCGCAATGCAGCTCACAGGAGAAATATGCACCACTGTTTCGGGACTTTCGGAGGGTATATTCTGGGATTTCAAGGAAAACTGCGTGGCGGATTTCCTGCTTTCCCACTACGGAATAGACAAGAGCCTCATAGCGCCTGTCCGCCCTACATTTTCGAATCAAGGCTGCCTTACAGCCAAAGCCGCAGCTGAATTGGGACTCGCCGAAGGCACTCCGGTAACATACAGGGCAGGTGACCAGCCAAACAATGCATTGTCCCTCAATGTGTTCAATCCTGGGGAAATAGCCTCTACCGCAGGTACTTCAGGCGTAGTTTATGGAGTAAACGGCAAGGTCGCTTATGACCCCCAGTCCCGTGTCAACACTTTCGCCCACGTCAACCATACCGCCGACGACCCTCGTCTCGGTGTTCTCCTATGCATTAACGGAACAGGAATCCTCAATGCCTGGATGAAACGCAATGTCGCCCCTTCAGGCGCATCATACAACGACATCAACACTCTCGCGGCATCAGTTCGCCCTGGCTCGGAAGGATTGAGTGTACTGCCTTTTGGAAATGGTGCCGAACGAATGCTCTGCAATCAGGCTCCGGGATGTTCATTCCACGGACTCAATTTCAATATACACAGGAGGGAACATCTTTTGAGGGCAGCGCAGGAAGGCATCGTCTTCGCGTTCTGCAAAGGTATAGGAATAATGGAAGGAATGGGTATGACTGTAAAGAAAATTCACGCGGGATGTGCAAATATGTTCCTCAGTCCGGTGTTCAGACAGACTCTCGCTAATGTCACAGGGGCAGTGATAGAATTATATGACACTGACGGTGCGGTGGGAGCGGCGAAAGGTGCAGGAATCGGAGCGGGCATTTATTCCGATGCATCCGAGGCGTTCGA
>JBJEBO010000152.1:0-3328 GCA_051870155.1 Candidatus Cryptobacteroides sp. | reverse complement strand
CTCGTCTGAAGAATAAGTCTTTCCGTTGAATGTCACTGAGTAACTTGCTGCATTTGCAACAGGTTCCCAAGAAATGACTATGTCAGTTGCTTCACCTGCATTAATCTTATCCGGATTTGCCACAGGCTGAGGAGCGGCAAGAGCAGTGTTGACATCATTGACATCAGTGCTCCAGGCAAGTTGCTCAAGGCTGATAGGACCTGAAGGGAAGATATAAACGATGCTTTCTTCAACGATATCCTTGATAACGATCTTCTGGGCCTTTGTCATATCAGACATTGCGGAAGCGCCACCTTTGACGATGATTGTAGAACCATCGGTAGAGCCGACTCCGACAACAAAATGGTTGCCTTTTCCAGCTTCATCAACAGGTTTGATCAGGAGTGAACCCGGCTGATCCACCTGGAATGCAAGATAACCATCTACTGGCACGCCCTTTCTGGTTGTAGTTGCTGCTGAACCGAATCCGAGGATTCCGTCTGCAAGGGTGATCTTGTTGTAAGTAACGCCGAAGAACAGACCGTCACGAACTTTTGATTTGGTGAAATCAGAAGAGAAGTATGTACCATCGTTGAAATTCCAGGTATGTGGACCTTCTATAGTAATCATTGTAAGGTCTTCAGGAGCCTCGACATATTCATTCCACCATTTTGAAGCACCGATTTTAGCACCTGCGATTTCGCTGGTTCCGAGGATGTTGTAAACTCCGCCTTTGATGTTGAAGCAAGGATCTGCACTTAGAAGCTTTCCTGAAGCCTGTGCAAGAGTGAAAATGCTTGTGAAGAAGGTGGACTGAACAGCAGAATCTGAGAAATAGAAATAGTTGTTGGCAGCAGCAATATTGAGGTTGTCGCCTGTGGTGTATTTCGTATTTTCCCTTGTGAGGACAGCCTTTTCAGCCATTGCAAGGAAAAGGTTGTTCTTGAAGCTGAAATTCTTCGGAGCAACCTGCATCGCGATGATACCTCCGTTATTGGTATTATCTACGAAGCACAGGTTTACGAGGGTGTTGTTTTCAAATACGATATCACCAATGACAGGAGCTGTATCCACCCTGAGGAAAGTACGGAAACCGTTTGCGATAGTGTTGTTGGTGATGACAAGTTTGTCAATAGAAGTGGCATTACGGATATCGATACCGTCACCTCCTCCTGTTCCGTCAGCATTGACATCGTGGATATAACAGCTATCGAAGCCATATTCCTTGATATTCATAGTCTTACCCCACTCATAGAAAACGCCCTTGCTGTAATAGTCTATTGTACAATTGCGGAAAAGAACGCTTCCCACAGGAACATTGTCTGCGGCAGAACCTTCTTTGTGCTGGATAAGGAAGCCGCAAGTGTTCTCCATACCGTTCATCTCAACGCCTTCCACATAGATGTCGCCACCATCAAATGAATCGATAATGTTGAAGCATCCAAAGACTACTGGCTTGCCACCATCTGGTGTACCGGCGCCGTGAATTTCAAATCCTTTTGACACATCAAGTCCTTTGGCGATGTCGCCGTCGCTGATAGTATAAGGAGATCCCTCCATTGAAAGGAGCATCTTCGCACCATCCTTTATTCCCTGAATAAGGGCGGCTGAAGTAGATACTGTCACAAGATTTGAAGCATCCGGCATAGTCCAGGCTATAACTTCTCCACGGTTGGCGCTTGAGAAATAGAGGACAAAATCATATTCTGTTGAAGGAGCAAGTCCTGAAACAGTTGCTGTTCCATTCTGGATATCAGCATCAGTGAGAGTATAAACTGATGCTTCCTCTGAACCGGTCAGACAATATTCGATGCGATCAACCTCAGGGTCAGGAGTCCATACGAGAGATACAGAATTGGTCTCCCTTGCACTGACTTCCATATACAGATTGGATTTGACTGCATAAGTCTTGACAGACTTCTCATAAACAGCCCATTTCGAATCATCTTTATTAGGATTCTGTGCCATAACCCTGAACCAGTATTCCTTGTCAACATCAAGATATTTGGTGAAAGGAACATTGGAAGGTTCCACTGTCTCAGAGAAAGAGAGTTGTTTCATATCCTTGTCGAGATATACTTCAAGGGTATATGAAGTTGCATCCTTGGAGACATCCCAAGAGAATGTCACTGTCTGGCCCTGACTGATCTTGGCAGACAGGTTCATAGGCTGCAGACACCTGAGCAGATCCAGGTCGGAAATCTCCTCAAGAGTGTTCGCACAAGAAGAGGCAAACCCGAGCATCAGGATGCCGAGGATATATGCCAATATTCTTTTATATAGTCTCATATTAATAATTATCAATGGTTTATACTCTGTATCTATTCAGAATAATATGCGTAGTCATTGACGATATATCCCTGGCTGTTAGAAATGGTGTTGTTGAAGATAGGCCAGAACATATAATGGTCAGGGTCGTTGAGATAGATATTTTCAATCTTGCCGGCAAAGAGGTCGGACTTCTTCGTATCGTCGTACTTGACATAATCTGCAACAGCAGTCCAGTCATCACCTTCCGGAGCAACCTGCTCGTTTTTAGCAAGGCCCCAGATCTGGATAGATTCCTCATCGTCATTTAGTCTGTACCAGATATCTCCTGAGAGATAGCTGTAAGCACCCTTCTTGGCTCTGAGGTCATACATATCCTCCTTGGCGGCGTCGATGCTTGAAGTAAGTTCATTCCATCTGATGAGGTCAGCTTTGCGGAGGAATTCACCGCAGAACTCGAGTGCGCGCTCGTCCTTGATAGCCTGGAGGAATGCTTCCTTGCCAGAGAGAGAGTTGACATAGTTCTCAGCCTCAGCCTCATTCTCCTTGAATGCCCTTGATCGTACTTCGAGAAGCCAGTTCTTTGCATCTGCGGTAGGGCCATTGAGTTCATTCTCAATTTCAGCAGCCATCAGGAGGATGTCTGAATAGCGCATTACGACAGGCTTGATTCCATCATCATTTCCACCGCCGTAAGGATTGCTGTCCATCCATTCGAAACGGTATTTCCCGAAATACCATTTTGCAATGCCTGCAGGAGTGATATCACCAGTCTTTTCCCAACTGTAGTTCACGCAAGTGATGTCGCGGCGAACGTCATTGTCGGAATATTTGAACCACATTGTAGGAAGAGGTCCCACAACACCGCCCTGTGAAAAAGCGAAACCGTTGATGGTGGCACCTTCATTCTTGATTGCGAAGGTATAATTCCACCTGCCACGACCGTTGCTGAACGGGATGCTATAGAGAACTTCCTTTCCAGCCTGAAGATCGAAACTGTTGAAATTTCTCCAAAGAGTCTCATAATCTGCCTCAAGATGAGCTGCTCCTGAAGAGATGGCATCTTTAAGAAGTGCAAGAG
>JBJEBO010000151.1:0-3331 GCA_051870155.1 Candidatus Cryptobacteroides sp. | reverse complement strand
TCAGCATATCCTTCCAATTTTTCCCGGAGAATCTGCTTTTTGCTCATCATTTCCTGGCGTACGCTTAATGCCGAAAGAATTGATGCAAAGATGATGAATACGGCCGCAAACCATAGGGCGAGCCGCCTTCTGTAATGCACCTTTGTCATAGTCCCGACGGATTATAACAATAACCGTAGCCGGAACGGTTCAGAATGCAGTTCTTGTTGTCCCCAAGTTTGGCACGTATCCTTGCGATATGTACGTCTATCGTCCTGTCAAGCACGTATGGGGCATCTTGCCAAAGCCGGCTTATTATTTCCTCGCGCGAGAAGATTTTGCCAGGAGATGATACCAAAAGGGCGAGCAGTTCAAATTCTTTTCTTGAAAGTACCACCGGTTCCCCCTTGACATACAGCATCTTGGAACCCATATCCATCCTTAGCGGAGAATTGTCTGAGCAGGTGGTATCTGATGATGAACGCTTAAGCACCGCCTTTACTCTCGCAAGAACTTCGTGGATGGAGAACGGTTTTGCAATGTAGTCGTCTCCTCCTGCAGAAAAACCGGTAAGCAGATCATTCTCAGTGCCTTTTGCAGTAAGAAAAATTATCGGTACCGGGTTTTTCAATTCTTTGCGGAGCACTTCAGTCATTTTGAATCCGGACATCCCGGACATCATCACATCAAGAAGGATGAGCGAGTGGCCAGGGGATAGAATCTCCAATGCTTCTTCAGCAGAAGCCGCGCATTCCACATCATAACCTGCATTCTCAAGATTGAATTTAAGGATTTCCCTTATGTCTTCCTCATCGTCCACGACAAGGATTTTTTGTATTCCCATAGATGAATCTTTTGTGCAAATATAATTGTTTCATCCTTTACTCGATGCAGTTGTAACAAAAACTTAACAGGTTTGTAATCAATCTCAAACAATCCTGAAATATTTTTGCATCGTCGGAATGTTTCCGGCAATTTTCAAAAATTAAGTCCTATGGAACTGATTTATACGGGATTTGTAATATTCCTATTTGTGCTCGCCATTTCTGATCTTTGGGTGGGCGTCAGCAACGATGCAGTCAATTTTCTCAATTCGGCGGTAGGGGCAAAAGCGGCCAAGTTCCGCACTGTCATCATCATCGCCGCTATCGGAGTTTTCTGCGGTGCCATTATGAGTAACGGTATGATGGATATCGCTCGTCACGGTATTTTCAGGCCTGAACAATTCAACTTCACGGAGGTGATGTTCATTTTCCTCGCGGTAATGATTTCCGACATCATACTGCTTGACACTTTCAATACTCTCGGAATGCCTACTTCCACTACGGTGTCGATGGTATTTGAACTCCTCGGAGCCTCATTTGCTATGACGATGTTCAAAATGGACTCAGGTTCTTTCTCCGACTACCTTAATACGGCCAAGGCACTTCAGGTTATCATCGCCATCTTCGTTTCTGTGGCAATCGCCTTCACAGTGGGTACAGTAGTACAATGGATTTCAAGGCTCATTTTCACCTTCCGTTATTCAAGGGGCTTGAAATGGAAAATCGGAATTTTTGGAGGTGTAGCAGCAACGGCGATAGTTTATTTTATGTTGCTCAAGGGAGTGAAGTCGATGTCGTTTATGACTCCTGAAATCAAACTTTGGATAGACTCCAATACCTGGCTGATTCTCCTGTGCAGTTTTGTCTTCTTCACCATCCTGATGCAGGTTCTTTATTTCTGCAAGGTCAACGTATTTAAGGTGATAGTGCTTATGGGAACTTTCTCCCTTGCAACCGCCTTCGCGGGCAATGATCTTGTGAATTTCATCGGAGTGCCTCTTTCCGGCTATTCTTCATTTGTGGACTGGAGGGCTGCCGGCTGTCCCGAACCATCTACTTTTATGATGGATTCGCTCAACGGTCCTGCACGCACCCCATTTATATTCCTCCTTGCCGCAGGAATTATTATGGTCGTTTCACTTGCAGTATCGCGCAAGGCACACAATGTGACAAAGACGGAGATCAATCTTGCGAAGCAGGAAGAGGGAGAGGAGATGTTCGGTTCTTCAAAAGTGGCGAGAAGTCTTGTCAGGTGGGGAAATGCCACAGCGCGTATGATATTGAAAATCACTCCAGAAGGGCTTAGAAGCTGGGTGGACAAGAGATTTGACAATAGTGTCATTGAAATTGAGGACGGAGCAGCATACGACCTTGTCCGTGCTTCCGTAAATCTTGTTACGGCGTCCCTCCTGATTGCTTTGGGTACATCCCTTAAACTGCCTCTTTCAACGACTTATGTTACGTTTATGGTTGCGATGGGTAGTTCCCTTGCGGATCGTGCCTGGAGCAGAGAGAGTGCGGTATATCGCATTACCGGCGTTCTTTCAGTCGTTGGAGGCTGGCTCCTTACTGCCGGAATCGCTTTCATCTGTGCCTTCATTTTTGCCTTGATTATGCATTTTGGAGGTATGACAGCAGCTTTCATCCTTGTCGTTGCAGGTCTTGCCGCATTGATACACAGCAATATAAAATATAATAAGAATAAGGCTGATTCAGAGGCCGGAGACAAAGAGTTCCGTGCGATTGTGAACACTACAGACAGTGAGAAGGTTTGGGAACTTACGAGCCGGTATATAAGTATGCAGGAGGCGATGGAATTAGGGAAGATAAAGGATCATTACCATAATATCACCGAAGGACTTATGACGGAGAATGTGCGTATGCTCAGGAAGTCTTATTACGAGCTCATAGATGAGAAGGAGCATTTGAAGAATTTGAGGCGTAAGGAGACGGTGTGTATGAGGAAGATTGATCGTGAGACGGCTATGGTTAAGAATGCGTGGTTCTTCTCGTCTCTGAGTGAAATCGAGCAGCTCTATTATTCGATTCGAAGGCTCAGCGAGCCATCATACGAACACGTTGACAATAATTTCCGTCCGCTTCCATTGAAATATATCAAGGATTTCAGACCGGAACGTGATAATCTTGAGGAGACATTGGAGAATGTCAGTAAAATGGCTGAGGCTGGGGAGTATGGTAAGATGAGGACTCTTGAGGAGAGGATTGCCCTATTACAGACGGAGTTTTCGGATATGAGGAAGTCTTTGATGATTGATATTCAAGCTAAGCAGTTGAATATCAATATTGCATATCTTTATCTTAATATTCTTCAGGAGTCGGAGCAGATGTCGATTACTCTTTCTCGTCTGATTCGTTCTTCACGTAAGTTCCAGTTGGGATAGTCACTTATACTATAAAAGAAATAGCCTGAAAAGTCAAATAAATGAACTTTTCAGGCTATTCCTTTTATTGTTTTACTTAAGTTTCGCAAGTGCGAAACACCTTGTTTGGAGATGCTTTAGCATCGA
>JBJEBO010000150.1:0-3339 GCA_051870155.1 Candidatus Cryptobacteroides sp. | reverse complement strand
ATAGTGAAGGTCAGTGACATAAAGGAGACGAGTTCGTTTCTGATAGCCATTATGCCCCTGATGTTTCTGCCTCCTGCAGTAGGGGTAATTGAGTCCTGGATTCTCATCAAGCAGTCCTGGTTCCCATATATAGTGGTGACATTTGTCAGCACCGTCTTCGTAATGGTCGTCTCCGGCCGTGTAACTCAATGGTTTATCAGAAAAGGGAACAGCAAATGAAAGAATTGATAGAAAACTCCGTTTTTATAGGAGTCCTTATAAGCCTTGCCTCTTATGGCATTGGAATGTGGCTGAAGAAGAAAACCGGCCTCTCATTTATGAATCCTCTTCTGGTTTCCATCATCCTTGTCATTGCATTTCTACTGTTAACTGGCGTGAGTTATCAAACCTATGCTGCAGGGGCGAATGCAATAAGTTTTCTGCTGACTCCGGCGACCATCTGCCTGGCTGTCCCTCTTTATCAGCAGTTCAATTTATTGAAAAAGAATTGGAAAGCAGTCGTGGCGGGTGTGGTGTCAGGAGTCTTGTCCAGCCTTGTCTGCATCCTGCTTCTTGCCTTGCTCTTCAAATTTGACCATCAGACTTATGTCACTTTTCTTCCCAAGTCGATCACGACTGCAATCGGGATGGGTGTGACTGAGGAATTGGGCGGTTATGTTTCCCTTGCCGTGGTGGTGATTGTGATAACAGGAGTCATCGGAAATGTCATTGCGGAAGGCATCCTCAAATTGTTCAGAATAGAGGAACCAATCGCAAAAGGTATTGCAATAGGTTCCAGCTCCCACGCCGTCGGTACAGCTAAAGCTATGGAAATAGGTCAGATAGAAGGGGCGATGAGCAGCTTGTCTATAGTAGTCTGTGGCCTGCTGACCGTCATCGGAGCCTCTATTTTTGCACAGTTCATTTAGGGGTGGGTGTTCCCGGTGAATTTCACATATTTTTTGTACTTTTGCCAGAAACGAAACCAGGTACGAAACCTGATACGAAATCGGGTACGAAACCAGATACAAAACCGAATATGAAAATATCACTATACACACTTACCTCATCGCTCCATGACAAGAACGCCGTGGATGCGGTATCCCTTGAATTCATTGAATCAATCGAGCGGGCTCTCGGCTTCAAATTGGAATTTGCCGGAGACGATTTTTCATCTTACGGGACGAGCGACCTCGACCTGATTTTCGTGAGGACAGGCGGCTCCGAAGGACTTTTCAAAAAGGTTTATGACAAATTGCAGGGGAATGTCCTGTTGCTGACATCAGGAAAGAGCAATTCGTTGGCGGCATCTCTCGAGATTCTGTCATTCCTGAAGCAGGAGGGAAGAAAAGGGGAGGTCCTTCACGGAAGCGCGGAATATATCGCTCATAGAATTGAGATTCTCGCAAAGGTGTCTAAGGCTCGCAAGCAGCTATTCGGACAGAAGTTGGGAATAATAGGGGAGCCTTCGGACTGGCTCATTTCAAGCCGTGCCGACAAGGATGCCGTAAGGCGGAAACTCGGGCTTGAACTTGTGGATATACCTATAAATGAGCTTATTGAAGAAGTTTCAAAGAATCATAATGTTGCGATTGCAAAAGAGCAGGAAGAAATAATCTCAGGGCTCAGAAATGATGCCCCTGAAGCTGTAAGACAATATGTCGAGGGCGCTATAAAGATTTATGGAGGTCTGAAATGCCTTGTTGACAAATACGGACTTTCCGGATTGACAGTCAGATGTTTCGACCTTCTTGATACCCTTGGAAATACGGGTTGTCTCGCATTGGCGCTTCTCAATTCAGAAGGAGTTCCTGCAGGATGTGAAGGCGATGTTCCCGCGCTTCTTTCGATGGCAATCGGCAACGCTCTCACAGGACAGTGCGGTTTCCAGTCAAATCCGTCGCAGATTGATCCGGTACTCGGTCAAATCCTCCTTGCACACTGCACTGTTCCGTTCAATATGGTGCGCAACTGGTCCTACAATACGCATTTCGAGTCCGGAATAGGTGTAGCCGTCCACGGAGAATTGCCGGAGGGTGATGCCACAATATTCAAGGTGTCCGGAGACCTGTCGAGGATGTTCTGTGAAGAGGCAAGCCTGATTGAAAACAGATATGGCAGCAATCTTTGCCGTACCCAGATTCTCCTGCAATTGGCACGTCCTGCAGTATGTTCGGATTATTTCCTTACCAACCCAATCGGAAACCATCATATCGTCTTCACCGGCAGGCAGAAAGAACTGTTCTCGGCTTTCGCAAAATCGATTGACGAGGAAAAATAAAAATGAAGGCAATTCTTTATAAATCACTCATTGCCATAATATCGGCAGGCTTCCTCTTCTTTTCCTGCGGAAAGACGGAAGGGGGAGAGGGAGCTTCGGTACCCCAGATAATACTGGACACCGATATAGGCAGTTCATACGACGACCTCATAGCATTGGCGATGCTTCATTCCTATGAGCATCAAGGGAAATGCAGGCTTGTCGGAGTGGTTGTGGACAGAATGGGGGAGGACTGTGCAGCTGTTGCGGATGTCATCAACACTTATTATGGAAGGCCTGATTTGCCTATCGCTTTGGTACGGGATGGGATACCGGATCCGGCAGTATGGATTGACTACCGTAATATGGCAGATTATCGGGACCGGAACGGCAACCGGCTTTTCCGGACTTCCGGGCGGAATATGTCGGAACTTCCTGATGGATATGAGTTTTATCGGGAAACACTCTCTCGTGCAGAAGACAATTCGGTTGTGATTTGCAGCATAGGTTTTCTGACTTCGCTTTCGCAGTTGTTAGAATCTGGTTCTGATGAGTATTCGGAATTGTCGGGAGTGGAGCTTGTCAGGAGGAAGGTGAAATGCATTTATCTGATGGGTGGGGACTTTGACGGCTCGATAGAACCTGATTATAATTTTTCGCAGGGGCTGTCATTCACCAAGACATTCTTCAGGCTTTTGCCTGATGATGTGGATGTCATTATGTCCCCGACAGAGGTAGGGCAGGGGATTGATTATACTCCAGCACAGGTGCAGGCAGATTTTGCTCCCGGGCATCCTATTTATGAAATATTCCTGCATTGCACTGCTGATGAAGGGCAGAGGATGTGGGATCCGCTTACGGTGATAAATGCTGTGGAAGGAAATGGTTTGTTCCATCTTTCCGACAGGGGGAGGGTGGAGATTGGTGAAGATGCAAGCACATCGTTTATCGATGATTCGCAGGGAAGTTTCCGTTATCAGATTCCAGGGGACGACATTTGGAACAGGCAGATGCTCAGTCTGATACGTAGTGTGGTAACACAATGGAGGCCATAGATGTTTAATTTTGTTTCGCCGGCAGACGGAAATGCAGACTCTTCG
>JBJEBO010000149.1:0-3340 GCA_051870155.1 Candidatus Cryptobacteroides sp. | reverse complement strand
AGCATCACAATTCCTGTATTTGCCAAGAAGTTCGGAATATACTGTGCGGAAGCTTTGTGAATTCATTCCTTCCACGTGGACATATCCCACCTTTCCTCCAGAAAGTTCCCTGACGATTTCTTCTCTCTGTTTTACCCAGCGCCTGTAAAGATTGTCATAGTCGCTGAATGCCGGGGTGACAATCACATTCTCCTCCTTGTGTCCTTTCCGTTTGACGGTCACTTCCACCTTCTTTCCTGCTTTCATCTTCAAAAGAGAGAACCATTCCTTGCCTTTCTCAATCTTCTTTCCGTCGATTGCGAGCACCATATCTCCTTCTTTCAGGTCCGGAAGGGCTTCATATAGCGTGCCACCTGGAATGATTTCCTTGATTTTCAGCCCGTCACCATCATATTCCATATCATAGAACGCCCCGAGTGAGCCAAGGTTGAGATTTGAACGATAGCTGTATCTTGCCCCTGTATGTGAACCGTTTAATTCTCCGAGCATCTCCGACAGCATCTCCTGAAAATCGAAATTATTGTTTATGAATGGGAGGAATCTTGCGTATGCATCCCTATATCCTTTCCAGTCAATGCCGTGAATGTCAGGATCATAGAATTTCTCTTCTACCTGTTTCCATATATGTGAGAAAATATATTCTCTTTCTCCTGCAGGTCTGTATTCATATTCTCCCTTGAATGTAATCTGCTTTTTGCTCCCGGAATTCAGGTCAATTTTGGTTATTCCGTTGTATCCGAGAACATAGATGCTGCTTCCCTTTTTGTCCGCGTGGATTGAGCCGGATACTCCCGATGCAAGCACTTTGGTCTCGTTCTTCTTTATATCGGTGACAAAGAGATCATTGCTTCTTCCGTTCCTCATTATATAATAGAGTTTGCTTCCGTCCTCCTTCATATAATGGTCGCGTGTCATTCCAGAATATCTCGTCAATCTGACAATCCTATCCTTCCTGTTTTCGAGATCAAGGACGAGTTTTTCTTTTTTCTGAACTTTTGTGCTATCCTTTGCTTCTTTCTTCTCATCTTTTTTCTTTTCGTCTTTCATCAGGCTTTCCATTTTGTCATATTCGGCATCCCTGATGAATTTGTAATACTCTTTTGCGTCGAGGAACATTGCATAGATGTCATTTTGCGCCCCCCAGCTTCCGTGGCTGCGGTATCCTGCCTTGTCTGATGTCCACACAACTGCCTTTCCGCCGAGCGCCCAATGGAAATTGTTGTCGCTGTAACCGCTTTCGGTCAGGTCGGTGATCTTGCCGCTCTCGATGTCAATGAGCGCGATGTCTTCATTGTTCCATCCACCGTCTGCCTGCCAGTTGCAGAGAATGCTCCTGCTATCAGGGCTCCATTCGAAATTTTGGTCCCCATCTGTATATGAATAATTGATATCCTTGAACAAAGACTGCTCTTTCCCGGTCTTTATGTTCTTGATTACCAGTTCTGTTCTATCCCGGAGGAAGGCAAGCCACTTTCCATCCGGAGAAACAGCTGGCTGGAAGCAGGTCTGACCATCTTCGGTTACCTTCTTTTCCTCGAATGCCGTGGTATATGTGAAATATTTGTCATCCTTGTTTGTGAGGGATGTACTCCATACTCCCCAATGTCCGTCCCTTTCTGATGAATAATAAATGGTTCGTCCGTCTTCAGAGAAGCAGATATCCCTTTCCTGTTCAGGAGTGTTGGTTATTCTGCGGCAGGTATTATATTCAAGTGAGGTAACATAAACGTCGCCCCTTACGATAATTGCTGCCTCTTTTTCATTAGGCGATAGGGCGAATGCGCTTGCTCCTGAACTTACGTCTGAATATTGTACGCCTTTCTCCACATTGTCTTTCAAAATCCTGATTTCCAATTTATCCGGTTCTTTTCCAGACTTTTTTACATAGAGTTCTCCGTTGTATGAGAATGACATTGTTCCATTATCTGCAACTGACAAATATCTTACCGGGTGGGTCTTGAAGAAGGTTATCTGTTCATTTTTGTCAGGTGAACTCAGACTGCTGCGATATACGTTGGAGTTCCCGTCCTGTTCACTGAGATAGTAGAAGTTGTCGCCGTCAGATGCGAATACCGGATTGCGGTCCTCACCTTCAAAAGTAGTTAATTTTGTGAACTTGCCTTTGGAATCAATTGAGAATGAATTGTTTGTAGCAGGCTCATATAACCAGATGTCTCTTGTTACAGAACTGGTGTGGTGCTTTCTGAAAGGATCCTCATATCCTTTGATGTCCTCATAAATGATTTTTCCGTTTTTCGGGGATATGCTCAGGGCTGAAACAGGGAGCGATGTCACAGGAATTGGTCTTTCACCTGGTGTGCGTACCATATAGAGTGAACTGTTTCCAGGATAGTCGCTGCTTGCCGAATCGTAATATATAGGTGAGGTAAAGACAATATATCCGTCCTCTCTTATATATATAGGTGTCTCGTTGCTGCCTGGATAGTCGGTTATCGCCTGAGGAACGCCACCTTCCGCCGAAACACGGAAAATGTCCTTGGTTCCGTTCCTGTATGACGCGAAAATAAGTTGCTTCCCATCTTTTGACCAATGAGGATTACAGTCGTATGCAGGATTTGAGGTTATTTGCATCGCTTTGCCTCCGTCGATTCCTACAGTGAAGATGTCTCCCTGCCAGGAGAATACTATTGTGCTCCCGTCAGGAGAAATCTCGTTGGCTCTGATCCAAAGTGGAGCTTCAGATTCTGAATTTTGGGCTGTACCAGCAAATACAGCGGAAAACAGGATGGCAATTGCCATTGAGATACGAATTCTGTTCATATAGTTTTGTGTCAATTAGTCCAAAGCGGATTATCCGCAATAGAATTTCAAAAATACTGATAATTTCTTTCATTTGTGTTGTTTTGGATGAAAAAAAATGGGCTGTAATTTGACTTAAATTATCATTATCTTGATTATCAATGACTTGAAATATGTTCGTATGAAAAAATGTCTAAAAAGTCCTAAAAAAGGTAAAAAAAGTTTGGAGATAAAGAAAAAGTGCGTATCTTTGCAGTCCCAAATGAAAAGAGGGTGTCCACGAAGGGCAGAAGTTCATATAAAGACTGATGCAAAGGCAGAACAACAGACGAGATTTTTCAAAAAAGTGAAAAAAAAGTTTGCAAGTTCAAAAAAAAGCCTTATCTTTGCAACCCCATTTGAAAAACGGGTTTAAAAAGATCTTTGAAAGACTGGTGAAACAAGTACAAGCAAGTACCGAAAAACAAGAAATCGAGAAGCGTTAATTCCTTATGGAATTGAGAAGCGTCAGGACGGACTAGAAAATTATATAGAGATATACAATGAAGAGTTTGATCCTGGCTCAGGATGAACGCTAGCG
>JBJEBO010000148.1:0-3347 GCA_051870155.1 Candidatus Cryptobacteroides sp. | reverse complement strand
CCGCAGCGCCTTCAACTGGGTCTCCCTTGAAAGGCGGGCACGTCCTCCGGCGAACCTGAGTTCAACTGACGGATGGATGAAACGGAAAATGGCAATTGTGACAAGGACATCCTCTTCGTCGATGAGAGGAACATCTGCCAAAGGAGTTCCTTTAATTGGCGAAAGAATGTTTATAGGAATGGAATCCGGCTGAACCTCAAGCAATTTGAAAGCCAGTTCGATTCTTTGCTCCAGGGTTTCACCCATCCCGATGATTCCTCCGCAGCAGATTTCAAAACCGATTTCCCTGGCTGCTTTGAGGGTGTTTATCTTATCATCAATCGTGTGGGTGGTGCACAACTTACCGAAATAGGAAGGTGCTGTCTCAAGGTTGCAATGATATCTTCTCACGCCCGAATCCCAAACTTTCTGCAATTCATCCCTGTTGAGGAGACCGAGGGAGGTGCAGAGGAAGAGTCTGGTCTGATCTCTCAATTGCTTGTAATTCTCACAGATTTGATCAAGCGCCTTACCTGTGGCGGCCTTTCCGCTTGTCACAAGGGAGAACCTTTTGACTCCCTTGCTCTCATTGTATTTAGCCTGTGCTAAAGTCTCTTCCGCGGACACTATACCGTGTACGTCAGCTCCGGTGTGATAATGTGCAGATTGAGCGCACCATTTGCAGTCTTCTGAACATTTACCGGATCTTGCATTTATGATGCTGCAGGGATTGAACTCCGGCTTTCCGAAATGTTTGGTTATTTCTTCCGCTGCAATGAAAAGATCCTCGTGGTTCTGTGCTGCAGCAAGCGACAAAGCCTCGTCAAAGGTTATTCTTCCTCCTTGTAAGACTTTGCTTTTCAGTGAATTGATTGTATCGTTCATTTTACTCCTGTTTTTCGAGAGCAGGATTGTCAAGCCCGAGTTCCGGGTGACGGCGCGAAGAAATCAGCAGAAGAATGGCAACAGTTATCGCTATTACCCCGAGCGCAATGAAAATATATTCAGCGTGGATGGCTGCTGAGATTTCCTGGAGCCTGTTCCCGCTCTCAGTTATTTCATTCTTGAAAATCTTCCCTATGAATATTGGAATAATCATCATACCCATATTCTGAATCCAATAAATCAGGGAGAATGCCGTGCCCAGATTTTTTTCAGGAACAATTTTCGGTACTGACGGCCACATTGCCGAAGGTACCAGTGAATAGCCTGTTCCCAAGAGGGCTATGGCAATATATCCATAGGTCGGGTTTCCTTGAGGCGCGAATGTTATGATAAGATGAGAGGCGAGTACAAGTGCTGAACCCGTTATCATCCAGAGGGTTGCCTTTCCTACTTTGTCCACAAGCGCTCCAAAGAGCGGTGTGAAAACGATGGTGAAGAAAGGAATCATTGACAACATCCAGGTTGCAGTCTCCAGTTCCATACCGAAAAGTGGTATGAGAATCGATGTCCCGAATTTCTTGAATCTGATAACGCAGCAATAGAAGAAGACACAAAGCAGGGCTATCATCAGGAACCTCGGATTAGTCAGCACTTTCCATATATCAGAAAATCTGAATTTGTCTTCTTCTGCCGTTTCTTTCCTGTCTATGATACCTGCCTGCTTGTCAAATCGAGCATCCATTGCAACGAAAACCGCCCAAAGGATTCCCCCAAGCAGCAGCAGACTCAAACCAAGAATTGCCGGACGGTTGGTGTCGCTCAGCAAATACATTTCTCCTGCAGCCTTTTGGGCTACAATCATCGGCGACACCACCAGGGCGGCCGCCGTTCCAAGTCTTGCAATCGACAATTGAAGCCCCATCGCAAGGGCTACATTCCTGCCTTTGAACCATTTGGCGATGGACCTTGTCACCGCCACCCCGGCGATTTCACTCCCGAGTCCGAACAGCATACAACCTATGTATGCCGTAATCAGGGACACCCGTGGGGAAAATCCTGCTGAGATTGCGAAAGTCACCAAGGCAGCTCCGACAATCATCAGGCCGACGAAAACTGATCCGACCACCCTGACACCGAACATATCCAAGAGGATACCGCAGACTATAAGTCCTCCGCACACGCAAAGGAATGAATAGCCTCCGGCGTAGAAACCGTAGTCTTCGTAGTCCCATCCGAGTTCCAGCAGTTCAGGATTCTTGAACAAATGTGACAGGGACGAAAACATATCGTCGAAGAAGTACGATGCGAACATCGGAACAACAAGACAGGCAAGTGCTGCCCAACAGAGCCACTTGCCTGACACTTTTCTGCCATTTGACGGCTTCATATTATGAATTTATTTCTGGATATTAGGTTTCTCCAATCCGTATCCCTTCTTAACATCCTCTGCTTTGAGCGCGAGGCTGAGTAAGAATGCAAGAACTCCAAACGATGCGAATACAATCATTGGAACGAAATATGAACCTGTTGACTGACGGAGTGCACCGATGATTTTAGGTACGAAGCAAAGACCGATGTTCTGAACCCAGAAGATGAGGCAATATGCCGAACCGAGAATTTTTTCATCGATAATCTTAGGAACAGATGGCCAAAGTGCCGCAGGAACGAGCGAGAAACTGACTCCAAGTACTACAATCAGAAGGAGTGCGAACCATTTGTGAGGGTATGCCGGCAGTACGAATGCGAAGCACAGGTGGCACACAATCATAATCACAGATCCAATCATAAGCATAGATGCTCCTTTGCCTACCCTGTCAAGGAAAATTCCGAGGAACGGAGTGAGACACATTGCAAGAATCGGGAAGCAGCTGAAAAGTCTTGCCGCCTCTGCCGCATCGATACTGAGTGTCACTTCAAGGAAGTTTGTCGCATATCTCTGGAATGGGAAGATAGCACTATAATAAAGGACACAAAGCAGGGCCACAATCCAGAACATCTTGCTCTTGAAGATAGCACCGAGATCGCTAATATGGAATTCCTCATCGGAGCCGTCCTCTGAATTGGATATTCCCGCTGCTGCGAGCTGGCTGTCAAATTTCTTGTCCATTATTCCAAAGATGATGAAGTTCACAAGACCTATGCAAAGGAGGGCACCGCAGAATCCGAGAGGTGCAAGGATGGAGCCACCGAATGCCTTGCTGATAATCGGTGCAATCCACATCACGGCAAACACTCCGAGTCGTGCGATTGCCATCTCAAGTCCCATTGCAAGAGCCATCTCCTTGCCCTTGAACCATTTGGCGAGAATTTTAGATACATTGGTTCCTTCCATTTCGCAGCCGCAGCCAAAAATCATAAATCCAAGGGATGCCATTTTCGCACTTGCTGGCATTTCAACCCACCAGCTGCCGAGCCATCCGGCAAATGCTGTGGTCTGGAACCATTCGCTGATGCCGACGAATTTGATTGCCGCCCCGAGCACC
>JBJEBO010000147.1:0-3348 GCA_051870155.1 Candidatus Cryptobacteroides sp. | reverse complement strand
TTCCACAGGAGGAGTCAGCGGTTCAACAGTTATTGTTACACCCTTAGATATATTCTCAAAACTATCAACCGTATAAATTGTAACATCATACTTACCTGCTTTGCCAAAGCCATCCAAACGAAGTGAATTGATATACCCTGACGCACGGACTTCCATCTGTTTTTCCTTCGTTGTGGTATATACGGCCTTCACATATTGGAGGTCTATATCGTCTGGCAGATCATAAATAATATCCGCAGCTCCAGGAAGATTTGTTACACGGATATTGGTGACTTCACCCGGAGCTATACCGTCATTATGCCCGTATGGATGAAGGATGTTCTCTTCCTTACAAGAAATAAGGCACAGGCATAAAAGTAACAATATATATTTTTTCATAACTTCAAACATTTGATTTTACCACATTGGGCTTTGAACAAGATTCCTGTTGATATAAAGTTCACTTAGTTTAATTGGCCAAAAATAATCTTTTGGGGTATATGATTTTGAAAATATTACCGTAGGCTGATAAAAGCCTGTTTCCGTCTTTTCGCTGACATTCCATCCGCGGATAGGACGATTGAAATATGTAGTTCCGAGTCTCCAGCGGCGTATGTCATAGAAACGCTGTGCTTCAAACGACAATTCTATAAGCCTTTCCTGACGGATTATTTCACGCATTCCATCTTGTGTCTCTGGTTTTGTCGGATTCTTTGAATATTTCTGCCAGGTTGCTACAAGGTCCCCTGTCTCTTTATCAAGACCTGCCCTGTCCCTGACTTTCTGCACATATTCATAAACCGTGTTGTCTGGTTTATCCATCGTCTCATTCAAAGCTTCGGCATAAAGCAGGTAAAGATCAGCAAGCCTGATGATAGGGAATGAATATGCAAGAGTATTCATATTGTTAGCAGCCGCTGTGGTTACGAGTTTGTAGCTGACAAGTTTCTTTGCGAAATATCCGGTCACAGAATAATTCGGCATTGCACGTCCGGATACTTCACCAGCTCTTGCCCTTACGACCTGTGCATTTTCATCATCTGAAACTTCCATATTGAACCATTTTCCACGGTCAAAACCGACAAAGGCATAGAAACGTGGTTCGCGAAAATAGTGGAGATTCGCAGTCCTCGCACCGGATTCTACATAATATTCGTGGTTTGCTGGAGCATCAGCCACTTCATAACGCTGTTCATAGGGGTATTCAATGTCTTCATCAATGGGCACACCGTGATTTGAATAAAATTCCTCAACGACATCCAGGGTAGGATTCATAAAGCGCTTGTAGTTCTCATAATGCTGTCCCTGATGATATGCAGTCAAAGATGTGTTGACATTCTTCATCAAGTCAATTGTCGAAGCATTGCTGCATCCCCAGATAAGTTCCCTGTTGAATTTTGACGGAACAATGTTCCTCAAAGTGAGTTCAAGAATGGTCGTTTCGGACAAATTGGTGAGATATTCGTCAAATTCATAAAGATCGTGTCCTGCGGAAAGTGCACTCTCAATGGCTTCCTTGCACGCATTTGCAGCACGCACCCATTTTTCACGGCTATACTCAGAATTGATGAACTGCACTCCTTCCTGGTTTGTGTAATTTGCAAAATCCGGATTCCCATTGAACAGAGGACTTGCTGCCAATGTAAGGACCTTGGCTTTGATTGCCAGTGCAGCCGGCAATGTAAGCCTTCCCATTTCCTGGCTCACAACAGTAATGTTGAGAGGAAGCCCCTCAAGCGCTATCGCCTCGTCGAGAAGATTGACGATTTTATCAACGACCTGGTCCACAGGTTCACGGAATATTCTCACTTCCTCAGGCGATGCTGAAACATCAAGATTCTTTTCAATGAAAGGAATCGGACCGTAAAGTTGAAGCATCCAATAATGGTAGAAAGCTTTCAAAACCATAACTTCGGCTTTCCATCTAATTTTCTCCTCCTCTCCAAGATCCGGAACCAAATCCACATTCTCAATGAATGTATTGCAATCCCTGATTGCTATCCACATATTGCGTCCGTCCTGGCCACCACTCCAATAATCAAGATATGGCTTGTTGGAATTCTGAAGTCCTTGACCAATGTAGAAACTGGTCTGGTTAGTATAATATGTGTCCTTGTCAGTGCAGTTCCACATTTCGTCACCAGCAAGGAATCCTGGATTCTGTCTGTGGTCTGCGAATACTGGCATATACCCATAACAGGTGAACAACATTTTTTCTGCGTTTGCCCTCGTTTCAAAAACCATATCAATTGTTGGAATATTGTCCGGAACGATGTCAAGATAGTCGCAAGATGACATTGCCAACACAGATAGAGCTGCGATATATTTTATAAATCTTTTCATTTCCATTCAATTAAAAGTTCACATTCAAGCCGAGATTGAACACTCTTTGGATAGGATAACCGAGACCATTTGATCCCATTTCCGGATCCCAAAGTTTGAATTTACTGATTGTAAATAGATTAAGACCACTCAAATAAATCCTGAACGCCTCCATCTTTATGTTCTTTGTCCAACGATAAGGCAAGGTGTAACCGATTTCGAGTGATTTCAATCTCAAATACGATCCGTCCCTCAAATACCAAGTACTTAGCTGCTGGTTATTTGTAACCAGTTCGTCAGAAAGTCTCGGCCATTGGGCATAGCAATTCCTATTGCTTTCAGACCAATAGTCATCAGCCCAGGCCTTGAGCATTGCGTTATTTGAGTTCTTCCCGATTGCACTGTCGCTTTTCATATTTATGAACGGAGCTGTCTTCTTCGAATCGATGAAGAAAGAGGTTTGGGTCGCACCTTGGAAGAAGAAAGAGAAGTCGATGCCCTTAAAACCGAGCGATGCTCCGAAACCGAAGACAATATTAGGGGTGGAAGGGTATCCGATTGGAACTATATCAAGGTCATTGATGATGTCGTCTCCGTTTATATCCTTGTATTTGATGTCACCCGGCATCACAGGACCATAAGTCTGTTTCGGAGAGGTTGCAATATCTGCCTCGTCAATGAAAAGACGCTCCGCAATCAGTCCGACAGGCTGACCTATAGGCATTCCCACGTGTGAAAGCCACGGATAACCGTAGTCCGGTTCCTCATATTTCTTGTATTCGCTGGTGGCGTACGTGAAATTACCCTGGGCAGAAAGCCAAATGTCATTTGAAAAATTGTGGTTGTAGTCGAGGGCAAGTTCCACACCACTGGAGGCAGCCTCGCCCACATTCGCTCTCAAGCTGCTCTGAAGACCCATCGTGGCTGGGATTGATGCACGTGTCATCAGGATGTTACTCCTATACTCGTTAAAATAGTCGAATTGGACAGTGAGGTCATTGAACAGACCGAGTTCCAAACCAACATTGAGTTTTTTAGCCGTTTCCC
>JBJEBO010000146.1:0-3352 GCA_051870155.1 Candidatus Cryptobacteroides sp. | reverse complement strand
CCGGTCCAATATTTGGCCTCATCTGGATTGTATGTGAAATCCACGTCAGGAGCTGCTTTGGGACCGAAGCCATCTGCATCGAACATAGGGTCATAATAACCCATACCCCATCCGTAATGGCTTTCTCCCCAGGTGAACTCACCGGCAAGGAAGACTGTAGGCTCGCCAGGAACGATCGGGTCGTGATTCCAGAGGTAGTCTCCAGTAGTCTCATCAATCATATAGTCCCCGTTCTCATCTACATAGATAATGTTATCATTGTTCAGAAGAACAGTTGTATCCCTTACGGTATAAACCTGTCCATTTGCCGTAAGAAGCTCTGAATCAGGATATCCGTAAATCTTATTATAGATATACATCGGATATGAGGTCGATGCGAACCTGATTGCGTGACGCTCATCCTTAAGAACACTTTCAGGAACTTTTACCCTCACCTTATAACCGTCATAATAGGTTGACATAAGAGTAAGAAGGTCTGTGAAAGTATAGTCCGGTGTTCCGAAATCCAATTTGATTACTTCACCATAATATTCATCAGAATCAGTCCTTGCCGCGATGAAAAGCGTATAGTCGATATTGCCTTCAAGCTCGTCAATGACGAGGGTACCTGAAGTCACATCGGAAACTTTGCCCTGCACATAGATTACGGCAGCATCCGGTGTCTTTGCAATAAAGTCAGGCGTAAGATAATAAGCAATGTCCTTTATCCTGTTTGAAGTGAGTTCAAGGCTTACGCTTGAACTTTCAACAGAAGCGATTTTGACTGACAATGAAGGATTTTCCAACTTGTTGTTGCAGCCTGCAGTCAGGAAAATGCAGAGGACGGCAGACAACATCGCCAGCAATGCCGGCAGGTGTGCGTGTTTGTGATTCATTTCTTCTCTTTTTTTGTGTTATTCCTTTTCGGCTTTTGACTCAAGAAATAGTTCATCCATTTGTTCCTGATCGATATATGAAGGGGAATCGATCATAACGTCACGTCCTTGGTTGTTTTTAGGGAATGCGATATAGTCACGGATGGTTTCCTGGCCTCCGAAGAGGGCACATACGCGGTCAAAGCCGAAGGCTAGACCTCCGTGAGGCGGAGCTCCGAACTTGAATGCGTTGATTATGAAACCAAATTTGTAATCGGCATCTTCCTTGCTGATGCCGAGAATCTCGAACATCCTCTGCTGCATAGCAGCCTCGTGAATACGGATTGATCCGCCACCGAGCTCAGTACCGTTGAGAACAAAGTCGTATGCATTGGCACAAACTTTCTCAAGATCCTCCTTCTTGTCGCTGTAATAGAGGTCGAGATGTTCAGGCTTTGGAGCTGTGAACGGATGGTGCATCGCATAGAATCTCTGGGTTTCGTCATCCCATTCAAACAGAGGGAAGTCAACTACCCAAAGAGGTGCGAAGTTGTATGGATCCCTGAGCCCGAGACGGTTACCCATTTCGATACGAAGTGTTCCAAGCATTGTCTGCGTCTTACGTTTCGGACCGCAAAGCACAAGAAGCATATCTCCTTTCTGTGATTCAGCTGCCTGAGCAACTGCCTGAAGCTGTTCAGGAGAATAGAACTTGTCAATGGAAGACTTGATGGAACCGTCCTGGTTGAGTTTTATATAAACCAACCCCTTGGCTCCAATCTGAGGCCTCTTGACCCACTCGGTAAGTTCGTCAATCTGTTTCCTTGTATATTCGGCTGCACCAGGAACACTGATGGCTCCTACATATTCCACGCTGTCGAATACAGAAAATCCGTGTCCCTGGACAAGGGATGTGATCTCGTGAATCTTCATTCCGAAACGGATGTCCGGTTTGTCACTTCCGTAGAAATCCATTGCGTCATACCAGCTTACGCGTGGAATAGGGTTAGGGATTTCAACATTGAGAACATTCTTGAACAGGGTTCTCATCATACCCTCGAAGGTGTTCAGCACATCCTCCTGCTCGACAAAAGACATTTCGCAGTCAATCTGAGTGAATTCAGGCTGCCTGTCGGCACGAAGGTCCTCGTCACGGAAGCAGCGTACAATCTGGAAATAGCGGTCGTAACCGGCCACCATAAGGAGCTGCTTGAATGTCTGTGGAGACTGAGGAAGGGCATAGAACTGTCCCGGATTCATTCTTGAAGGAACGACGAAGTCACGGGCGCCTTCCGGAGTTGATTTGATGAGATATGGAGTTTCGATTTCAAGGAAATCTTTGGAATCGAGATAATTACGTATTTCGTGTGCAATCTGGTGACGGAGTTTGAGAGCCTTCTGGAGAGGATTCCTTCTGAGATCGAGATAACGGTATTTGGCTCTGAGTTCTTCGCCTCCGTCGCTGACATCCTCAATAGTGAAAGGAGGAGTCATAGCCTTGTTGAGTACTTTTACAGAGCTGAGACTGATTTCAATGTCACCAGTAGGAAGTTTTGGGTTTTTGCTCTGGCGCTCAATCACTTTACCGGTAATCTGGATTACAAATTCGCGTCCGAGCGAGTTAACAATTTCGGCAAGAGTACCCTCTGCAGAGGCGTCTGCCACAAGTTGGGTGATGCCATAACGGTCACGAAGGTCGGTGAAAGTCATTCCTCCGAGTTTCCTGGTTTTTTGCACCCAGCCGGCCAGTGTGACTTCCTGACCTGCATTTTCTATGCGGAGTTCTCCGCAGGTATGAGTTCTATACATAATTTCCGATGCTTTAGTATTTGCACAATATCTTGCAAATTTAACAATTTTCAGGAATTATTGTACATCAGCACCTATTATTTTATTGTAGTACGCACCAGGGGAACAAACAAACTGAAACTGGGGGCAATATTGGCCGTTTTTTACACCAAATAACATAATATCGCCTGCGATGTTCGGCTGATGCCTGATCAGGTCGGGCATGACGGTATATCAAAAAAGACGCCCTAAAAGGACGTCTTATTTTTGTGGAGATAGTCGGAGTCGAACCGACGACCCTCTGCTTGCAAAGCAGATGCTCTAGCCAACTGAGCTATACCCCCTTTTTGTTTCTTTTGAGTGGCTGCTGCGTTGGACTTGTTCGTCAGGCGGTCATTACCACAAGGTAACTCCCTTCTTCCTCACTGCCTCCGCCTTGCATCCAACTCAAAATAAACTAAAAAGCTCTCTGCAATTTTGAGTGGCTGCTGCGTTGCATCCGACTCAAAAAAAACTTCAAAGCTATAAAGAACTTTGTAGTCCCGAGCAGACTTGAACTGCTGACCCCTACATTATCAGTGTAGTGCTCTAACCAACTGAGCTACGGGACTGTATAATAATGAAAGACTAAAACAATAAGAGTGCAAGTCAATGTAAACTCCAAAAAGGAGGTGTTCCAGCCACACCTTCCGGTACGGCTACCTTGTTAC
>JBJEBO010000145.1:0-3360 GCA_051870155.1 Candidatus Cryptobacteroides sp. | reverse complement strand
CAACCTGACCCGCGTCACGCAGAAGGGCTATTTCGATACCATGGACGAAGAAGCAAGGTACCAGCTGAAGCAACAATTGGCTGCCAAGCGTACTGAGGAATTCCGCGAAGGGGAAATATTGCCTCAAGGCGGGCTGCCCGATGTCGCACCTGAAGGAGCTACCGATTTCCTGAAACAATACATAGCCTATTACAAATCCCCTGAAAGGGGCTACCATCCGCGCTCACTGAACTCGAATATGGGTTGGAACATCACGACACAGCTTATGCGGCTGAACCAGAACCTCTGGATTGCAGCCGATGAAGTCCGTACCCCTGTCCTCATTGTTCACGGCGAGAAAGCCCACAGCCGCTACTTCGGCGAGGAGGCTTACGAGAAACTGACCAGCGGAAAATATGCCGCTAACAAACAATTGCTCATAGTTCCCGGGGCCACCCACTGCGACCTCTATGACGGCGGTAACGGCAATTTTATCCCGTGGGGCGATATAACCTCATTTTTGAAATCAAATCTGAATGCAGCACTAAGTCTTACTCTGAAAAGCGAATTCCCTCAGGGTGAGCCGAATGTCCGTTATGCGCAATATTTCCAAGGCAACAGCTATCTTGCGCCATTGAAGCCGAAGAATCTCTCCGGAGAAGAAACCACAGTTCAGGGCTACAGTAATGTCACATTTGAGCCCGGGTGCAGGAACAACTGGCATATTCACCACGGAGCACACCAGATTCTCATCTGCGTCAGCGGAAAAGGCTGGTATCAGGAATGGGGCAAGCCTGCCATAGCACTTGAGCCCGGGGATATCATTGACATCCCCGAGGGCGTAAAACATTGGCACGGAGCGCAGAAGGACAGCTGGTTCCAGCACATAGCCACCCACGTCAAGACAGGCGGAGAGGAATACAACGAATGGCTCGAACCTGTCAATGAAGAAGAATACATTAGGCTCAAATGATTTTAACAGCATACTAAATTCACTCCGCGCAGAAAGACTCCGAGCCTTCCTTTCAGGAAGTCGCGCAGACTTTTGTCTGCGCTCCGAGCAAACGCTCTGAAAGAGGTAAAAAAGCGGTCTGCCAGCCTTCAGAAGCCGCCACTGGAGAGAAATCCGGTGAGGTTCTGGCGCTGGGTAAGATCCCTTAGGCTTGACACCTCTCTATGCATTACACCCCGACCGAGATGGTCGGGGTGTTTTGTTTCGCATTGCAGTAACCCAATCTAAGGGACTATAATAGAATAGTTTGTGCTTCGACCGCCCTCTTCATTCTTCTTGAGAACACCCTTGGATATAAGATCATTGATGTCGTTCAAGGCTGTATCGGATGAGCATTTTGCAATCTTCGCCCACTTGCTTGTCGTGAGTTTGCCGAAGAAATCATCGAAAAGCATATTGACGATTTTCCTCTGCCTTTCATTGAACCGGTCTTCCTTATGGACATCCCAGAATCTTGCCTTTGAAAGAACAGAAGACAAGGTCTCAGTGGTTGACTCTATAGCCTTGTCCAGGCAATCAAGGAACCAAAGAAGCCACTCTGTTATGTCCCCATTGCCTTTCTGAGTCTTCTCAAGAACGTCGTAGTATTTGTTCTTTTCGAGGCTTATCTGGTTGGACATACTGTAGAATCTCTTACCGGACCCATCTGCACGGCATAACAGCATTTCGGTAATTGCCCTCGTGATTCGTCCATTACCATCGTCAAACGGGTGGATGGAAACGAACCACAGGTGTGCAATACCAGCCTTCAATACAGGATCAAGAGCAGAATTGTCTTTATTCAGCCAAGCGATAAACCGAGCCATCTCTTCAGGCACGCGCTCAGGAGCAGGTGCTTCGGGGCGACTACATCCTCGTGACCAAATATGACAATCGTCTGGAAATAAAGAGTCCAGGTCGCCTGCCGGACATAGTCACGGTGGACAATATATTCACGACCCGTTTCGCCCGTAACCCTATAATTTCCTGTGTCCTGACAGAAATGGAGCTCGTTCGGGAACTCAACGAGGGCGTACCACGTATATTCTCCGAAATGAAGGAAGCGGGTCTTCCGGAACCGGAGATTGTTGAGACTGCTGTCACTACGCCGTAGGTTTCCCGGTCATATCTTGGAAAATTGCAGATGCCTGATTTCAAGAAGCAAATCGTTTGCGAATTCGGTGTCCACCTTTTCCTGGATTGTCGAAGCCTCCATCAAGCTGTTCATCTTTTCCTTCTCGGCTTCAAGCATCTCTATAATTTGTTCATACTCAAACTTATGGTTTCTCACATCCATCAGAAAATCGTGATCCCAAGTCCGCTTGAGGATAATGCCCTCGCCTCTTGCAATCTCCTGTGCCATATGCATCAGTCTGAAGCAGTGCATCATATTCTTGGAGTCGTAGTTCTTGTCAAGGTTTGACTCGAAGCGTACCGGATTTCTCATCTTTACCCACGCCTGGTAATCGTGATACTGTCTGCAGTGAGACATATATCCTGTCTGATTGTATGACGTAAAGCAAATAGGCTTGACATCTTTATCATCGATTGAAGACAGCCTCAGTTCGTTTGACATTCCATCAGAATCTATGATGCCACGGTATCCTGTCGGAAGAAGATTGGAGATACGCCCAACAACCTGCTGCTCGGATGAATCTCCGAAATATTCCCGGGCAAACTGAATAAAAGCCCTGTCTTCCTTCCAATTCTCATCCGCAGCAGCATGTGCTCCGAAATCGTAATAGACTCCATACATATCGTGCATATTGGGGATGTTCACCAGACCGCAGAACTTGTCCTTCAATCCCCTGTCGCGAAGCCAATCATACAGCCTTGTACTTCCCTGTCCCCTGAAAGTATAGATGAAGTCATAAGGTGTAAGACGTTCTGTCACAGGATTTACAATCTTCTTGTTGAGCCCGCGCGCCTTTTCTATCTGCGACTTGGCATAACCGTAGAAAGGATTGAAGCACTGCTTGCTTATGAACTTCTCGCGATGCTCTAGAACAAGACGCATAACAGGGCTTACCTCACCAATGATCATTTCTTCCGGAATGAATAACGATTCCAGCATGGTAGGATTTGACTTCATGACAAGCCGGATGAGTTCTCCAATCTCGAACCATGTATTGTCGTGCCTATCGTCTGATACCTGTGCTTTGTATCCGGACAGACCAAGCAGATCATCCGGACTGCATATAAACACCCCACTTGTATCTATGTCACTCTGTGGAGTATTGAGGCCATAGAGATGGCTGCCACGGATATATTCATAGAGCAGCCTTCCCTCCTGGCGTATTGAATCAAAGTTTGTCATTTCTAATGCTTTTGCTGTATAATTAAATTTCTAGGAACTTTCCCGGGTCAAAGCCATTGTGCAGATGTTCATC
>JBJEBO010000144.1:0-3364 GCA_051870155.1 Candidatus Cryptobacteroides sp. | reverse complement strand
CAACAAATCACGTTATTCCACTCCTGCATACGCTACTTTGTCCTCTGCCGGAATGGATCTTAAGGCAGACCTTGAATCTCCTGTCACTCTCGGACCCCTTGAAAGAACCCTCGTCCCGACAGGATTGTACATCGCTTTGCCTGACGGATATGAGGCCCAGGTCAGACCACGCAGCGGGTTGGCGGCCAAATTCGGCATTACAGTCCTCAATGCTCCCGGCACCATCGATGCTGATTACAGGGGTGAGATAAAGGTAATCCTTGTCAACCTGTCAAATGACCCTTTCACAATCAATCCTGGGGAGAGGGTGGCACAGATGGTTGTCGCAAAATATGAGCAGGTCGAGTGGGAAGAAACAGATAATCTTGATGAGACAGAAAGGGGAGTGGGCGGTTTTGGAAGTACTGGACGTTAAACTATTGTAAATATATGAAAATAAACGAATTATATAAAATATATAAAAGGTGTGGAGGCAGGGTTACGACCGATTCCCGCACATTGACGGGAGGGGAACTCTTCTTTGCCCTCAGGGGTGAAAATTTTGACGGTAACGAATATGCGCTCAAGGCATTGGAATCCGGAGCCGCCTTCGCTGTAGTTGATGCTGACTCATCTGTGGCAGCATTGGCCACTGAAGGAGGGGAGCAGGTCTCATCTCTGAACTTATATTCAGAAGACGGAATCTGCCGCATAATCCCTGTGGAAAACACACTCAAAACATTGCAGGAACTTGCCCGTTGGCATCGTTCGATGACCCTTGTGGATGGCAAACCATTGAGGGTCATAGCCTTGACCGGAACAAACGGCAAAACTACCACAAAGGAACTTATAAGGCAAGTCCTCTCGGTAAAATATAACGTTACTGCCACCGAAGGCAATTTGAACAACAATATCGGTGTACCCCTTACTCTCCTGAGAATCAATGATAAAACCCAGATTGCTGTAGTGGAGATGGGGGCAAGTCATCCCGGAGACATAAAGGAACTCGTGGATATAGCCTTGCCTAATTTTGGACTCATAACCAATGTAGGCAAAGCACATCTCCTTGGATTCGGCAGCTTTGAAGGAGTGATGAAAACCAAAGGAGAACTTTATGACTATCTTCGTCGCACCGCCGACAAGGTGTTCATCAATGCGGACAATCCTTATCTCTGCAAGATGGCCTCTGAGCGTACCCTCCAGAGCGATCCGGAAAGACCATATTCTCTTCTCATTCCTTATGGCGTTGAATATCAGCACGCCAGGATTCTTCCTTCATCTGAAGAGCATCCATTCCTAAGAATTGTAATCCCGATGGAAGATGGAAGGGAAGTGTCTGTGAATACGGAACTTGTGGGCACATATAATGCTGACAATGTAATGGCGGCGATTGCAGTCGGCGGGCATTTCGGTGTAAGCCTTGAGGATGCGGCAAAAGCTGTGGACGCATATCATCCGTCCAATAATCGCTCACAAATGACGAAGACCGAGAGAAATCTTCTCATTGTGGATGCATACAACGCCAATCCGACAAGTATGGCTGCTGCCCTCGACAATTTCTCATCTGTCCGTGCAGACAATAAGGCAGCATTGCTTGGAGATATGCTTGAACTCGGAACTGAGTCTGTAGAGGAACATATAGGAGTCATCAGAAAAGTTCTTGGAATAGGACTGGACGAAGTTTTTTTTGTAGGTACGGAATTCGGAAAGGCTCTTGAAAAGGTTTCTGACGGAACAGTGGAGGTTTCTTATGGGGAGCGTATGACACAGTGGAAACATTTCGACACATCAGATGCCTTGAAAGAGCATCTTGAAAATAATCCATTAAAGGATTATGTCATACTTGTGAAAGGCTCGAGGGGCACAAGAATGGAAAAGACCATTCCTACCCTCTAATTACTCTCACAAAAAAAATTAGACTTTCAGCTTTCGGATTGCATAAATGGCTATTGCGCTCATAATCAATCCGAAAGTTATTCCTACGACTATTCCTACGATGACGTCGCCAAGGAAATGTTTTCCTACGAAAATCCTGCTTATTGACACCATAAAAGCCCATACGAGAATCCAGACTACGTAGAAGCGTGCCCACGCATCAGGTTTCTTGGCATCTGTGGAAAATGTTTCAGGTCTATTGATGCTCCATCCTGGACAGGCGAACTTCCTCAAGACCGGGAATGTGCAGCAGGCGACGCCGAAAGCATTAGCGGCGTGCGCTGAAAAGAAACTGTAACCGCCTCCCCATTCCAAAATATGCAGACCTCTTTCCACCATCGATTGGTCATTCACAGGTCGGATTCTCTGTGCCCAATCCTTTATTAGATTGGCGAATTGGTCGCAGAAGACTATTGTAAGCACAACGGATGCAAGGAGAACGAGGGTCTTTTTCCATCCCATTTTCCAAAACATCAGCGCGATGATTGCCACATACATAGGTATCCAGACTTTCTTGTCTGAAAAGAACCACATTATCGGATCTGTGAATGCGGAATGCCAACTGTTTATCGTAAGGGTAAGTTGTTGGTCGAGTTGTTCAAGTTCGTGAATGTTCATAGCATCAGTTTCCTTTGTGAAGTTCCGTCCAAAGCATATCTTTCAATTCCTTGAGTCCTTCTTCAGTCATTGAAGAAATGAAGATGTGCTGTATTCCTTCCGGGATATGGCTTTCCATATCCTTTTTCATCTGTTCATCAAGCATATCGGACTTGGAGATAGCCAGAACGCGCCCTTTTACAAGCAGTTCCGGGTTGTACTGTCTCAATTCATTCAACAGAATCTCATATTCGTTCCTGATGTCCTCGCTGTCAGCCGGAATCATAAACAATAGAATGGAGTTGCGTTCGATATGTCTGAGGAAACGCAGTCCGATGCCTTTTCCTTCGTGTGCGCCCTCAATGATGCCCGGGATATCAGCCATCACGAAAGACTGGTCGTCATAATATCGCACGATTCCCAGATTCGGCTCAAGTGTGGTGAACGCATAATTGGCTATTTTAGGCTTCGCGGCTGTAACTTTCGAAAGAAGAGTCGATTTTCCGGCATTAGGGAAACCTACAAGTCCCACATCAGCAAGGACTTTCAATTCCAGAATGAACCATCCCTCCTGACCTGGCTCTCCCGGCTGGGCATATCTTGGAGTCTGGTTTGTAGCTGATTTGAAATTATTGTTTCCCAATCCTCCTCGTCCTCCTTTCACGAGAATCTTCTCTTCCCCTGCCTCCACAAGTTCAAAAAGCACTTCTCCTGTCTCGGCATCCTTTGCTACGGTTCCGAGCGGCACATCAAGGTAGATGTCAGTACCGTTCTTGCCTTTGCAGAGCTGCCCTCCGCCGGCCTCTCCGTGCTCAGCGTGGATGTGTTTGCGATATTTGAGGTGGATGAGAGT
>JBJEBO010000143.1:0-15156 GCA_051870155.1 Candidatus Cryptobacteroides sp. | reverse complement strand
AAGTTCCCATCCCTCGTGCTCCTCTTTGGAAATATTCTCGAAAATGCTGCCCTTAAGGGCAAATTCCATTTTCTGTTCAGGGGTGATTCGGTGCCAGGCAGGGTCATAAAGTCCTGCTTCAGTTCCTTCTTTGGCGTCCTTTGCCGTCCTATCCGCAGAAGGAAGCTTCCGGCATCGGTCTTCGGCGAGAAGACCAACATTTTCCACCGCCTTGCACAAAAAATCGGTAAGATCGGCAAGTTCAAGTCTGTTGGTTGAATAGGTTCCGTATTTTCCTCCTGCATATATGTAGAAAAACAGGGAACGGTCCGAACATCTCGTAACCTTGTCTATTTCTCCGTTAAGAACCGTAAGGCTGTCCAGTGTACTTTTGCTGAGAGACACCCTCATATCGTCCGCCCCGAATCTCTTTCCAATCTCAATGCACTGTCTTGCGAGTGCCATCTCCTGCTGATTGATGCATCCTTGTCTTTCCATCATTCACCTCCCACAGTAAGACTGTTCACAAGCACCGTAGGTATTCCACAGGTCACAGGAGCGCTCTGCTCCTTGCCACAGGTCCAGGTGCCGTTATCAATTTTAAGGTCGTTGCCCACTGCAATGATGTCCTTAAGGGCTTCCGGACCATTTCCGATTACATTTATGTCCTTTATAGGCATTGTCAGACGCCCATTTTCAATAAGGAAACCACTCCTTACATAAAAAGTGAAATCTCCCTCTCCAATCTTGACCTGCCCGTTCGCAAACTCATCCACATAGATTCCTTTTTTGACAGAAGCCAAGATATCTTCCGGAGATGCGCTCCCTCCCTTCATATAAGTTGCCCTCATCCTTGGAATCGGATTATATCGGAAATTTTCTCTTCTACCGTTACCGGTCGGAGTAACTCCATAATATCTTGCGCTGATTCTGTCGTGGAGATATGAAGTGAGCACACCGTCGGTTACCATCCAGGTCTGCTGCCCGCGGATTCCTTCATCATCATAATTGAGTGAACCTCTGTTGAAAGGAAGGGTGGCATCGTCGCAGATGCTGATTTCAGCACTGCATATCTTTTCCCCGAATTTGTCCGAAAAAATTGATTGCCCCTTTCGGTTGAAATCGGCTTCAAATGCGTGCCCCATAGCTTCGTGGAGCAGGATTCCCGATGCTCCTGCACCCATCACAACGCTCATTTTCCCTCCTTTCGGCCTTTTCGCCTCGAAGCGGGCGTCAATTCCTGATACCACCTCATCCGACAATTCCTCAATGAGTTCGTCATTTATCATCTCCGGATCTTTTCTGAAGCTCCTTGAAGAAGTCTTGTTATCGCTCTCACCGTTGCAGCTGAACACTGCCGACACGGCGACGCTGCACATAGGACGGGAATCGCAAACCAGTTCCCCGAGGGAGTTGTACATCATTATATCGCTCTGGGAATCAGATATTTTAGCAAACACTTTCACAACCCTGCTATCTTTGCGAAGGATTGCTTCCTCCAATTTTTTCAAAAATGGTATGAACCTGGCGGACGACGTTTCCCTCCAGCTCTCCTTGCAAGGATAGAAACCGTCTTCAGGAATAGAAGGTGAAGTGTCTTGAGTAAAAGGCTTTCCCGGATTGATGCAACCCCTTGCAATCGCTCCGGCGACTTTCGCAGCTGCGGTCATATCGGCCATCTCCGTATTCTCCGAATAGGCATAGCCTGTCTTGTCGTTGCAAAGCACCCTTATTCCCACTCCATAGTCGGTGTGGAAACCTCCCGAACTCACCTCCGAGTCTCTCAGAACAAGTTCGTCGTATGTGGTGTATTCAAAATAGAGGTCACAATATCCACCCCCATCACACAATGCTGTCCCGACAAGCGTATCAAGTTGCGGGACAGTTACTTTGAATAGATTAAGATATTTTTCTTCCAATAAATTATTCATTTGCATACTTCATTCTTCAATCGCAGTCATAGCCATTTCACGGATTTTTTCATAAGTATCGGGATCCTTTACGCTGATGACATCATTCTTGAATCCCTCGGCTATCACCCTGAAAGGCACTTTTGAGTTGTCCGCGAGAATCCATCTGTCACAAAGGGGAACGTAGTCGCGGAAAAAATAGCCTATCCCCACCTTGTACCTTCGTCTGATTGTTTCCTCCGGAATATTGTGTCCTCCGGCGGCAACCCTGGCCTTGACCCTTGCTACGGCAAGCTCCGGGGAGTTGAGCCAAAAATACAGAACTGTCACCTTATAGCCTTCAGCCTGGGCAGTCTTGACCATATTCAGGAGCGTCCTTGTGGCAAGGGTGGTCTCCACTCCGAAATCCTCTTTTCTTTTCAGCAGGTGCCTGACTTTCATAAGCATCAGCCTGCTTGCCTTGATTGAAGCGGATTCAGGACTGAAAGGGGCAAGTCCTTTGGCAAACTCGTCAGAATTGACATATTGGCTGCATTCCAGCATCTCAGGCAACATAGTGTATGAAGCCGTAGTCTTGCCGGAACCGTTGCATCCCGATATTATATATAAACTTGGCATTGTTCTCCGTGATTTGTCATATCATTGTTCATCGGAGTCTTTCCTGCTTTGGGTGACTCCATATCCGAACAGGGCGAAATCGCCCCTGCACGGATCTCCGGGAAATATATCTCTGAAAACATCAGTTATCTCTCTCACCGTCACGATATCTTTCTGTTTCCTTGTCGTCAGTCCGAGTTCGGATGCCGTATCATAAACGTGCACATCCAGTGGAATAAGAAGAGAATCAGGACTGCTGTGCTTCCATACTCCGATGTCCACCTTCCCGTCATTCCTCACCATCCATCTGCGCATCATATTGATTTTCTTGTTCGGCGCCTTTGGATCGGGCTTCCTTCCATAGATCCGACACCTGAAGTCCTCGTCAGTCAATCCTTCAAGACTATTCCTCTCTTCATATATAGACTTCAGATTCCGGCAGATTTGCGCAAATTCACTCCATTTTACAGTTCTGTGCAGACTTTCAGATGAATCCCGGTAATCTCCGCTCATTACATAATCATAAGGTTTCCAACACATTTCGTCAAATGCCCTGCCGCAATCCCTCACAATCATTGACCTCCTTCCCCACGCCAAGTGTGCCGCTATCACAGCAGCGACTTCAACATCCCTGAGGCTGCTCCGCCCCTCTTTCATCCATTCCGCGAATTTTCTCGGAAAAGCTATAGGGTCTTCTTGAAAATATTTCGGGTCGTTGTATGTCTCAGCCCATTCAATGAGCGTGTCCTTTATTCTCTCTTCCATAAAAAATATGTCCTCCGTTTTCCTTCACTCCCACCGGAAGACACCTTTTGCAAAGTTATAAACACTTTTGCATTATGCGAAATTTTTATTTGCTATATTTGCGCACTTTTTACCTGTTTGGACAATGGATTTTATCACAATAATAGATTATATAGGAACATTCGCGTTCGCCATAAGCGGAATCAGGCTTGCAGCCGCCAAGAAATTCGACCTTTTCGGAGCTTATGTCGTGGGCTTTGTCACTGCTGTCGGCGGCGGTACTATGAGGGACTTGATGCTCGGGGTGACGCCATTTTGGATGGAACAGATTTCCTATTTCCTCATAACTGGATTCGCCCTTCTTTTTGTCATCATCTTCAGGCGTCTCGTGGTGCGTCTCAATAACACCTTCTTCATTTTCGACGCCATCGGTATAGGGCTTTTCACTGTTGTGGGAGTGGAGAAAAGTCTTGCTGCAGGCTATCCGATGTGGGTGAACATAATAATGGGATCCATTACCGGTGCGGCAGGAGGTATGCTCCGTGACATTTTCATAAATGAAGTCCCGCTCATTTTCAGAAAGGACATATATGCGGTTGCCTGCGTCATCGGGGGAGTGGTCTATCATCTCTGCCTTTGGCTTGGAGTGTCCCATCTTGCCACCCAGATCATTTCCGCCATCACTGTTATTCTCACCCGTGTTCTTGCAGTGAGATTCGGCATCAGTCTCCCTTCCCTTAAGGCAGTAGAAGAGGAAAATATTTGATTAATTTGTAAATATTGCTAACTTTACATCGAGAGTGACTAAATAGTCCCTTTGATGTCATCTCGACTGATATTAGAATATTGTTATAAAATCTATTGGAAATGAAGAATTATGAGGCACCATCAATAGAGGTGGTAGAATTGGTATCAGAAAATATTTGTGACACTAGTGCATTAGGGAACAACCAGGGAGCCTGGACGTCACAGGGTATTTTCAATTCAGATTCGTGGTCATCAGAACTTTACGAATCAGGCTTCTATCAAGAATAATATCAGGTGACCGGTATGAAAAAACTTCTCATCCCTTTGGCTTGCCTCACAATAATATCAGGCTGCCAGGAAATCGTTGTTTCTGAGGATAATTCTTCTGGCTTGACTTTCACTTCCACGATGGAAGATTTCGACAGTGGCACAAAGACGTCTTTATCTGAAAACAAATTTGTCCATTGGAGTCAGGACGATGCGATTGCCTTGTTTAACGGCTTGTCCCTTGCAGACAAATATCTGGTTGATGACTCATCTGTCGGGACCACCCAGGGTCGTTTTACCCTTTCAGCTTCGAATCCTGATGCAGGTTCTGCCAACCAGATACATTCAAATGTTGCCGTTTATCCATATCAGGAAAAACTTGTGTGCAATGAGGTCGATAACGGGGACGGCATCGTTTACAGGGTGGAAGGCTTATTCTTCCCTGGAAACCAGCAATACGCCCAGGATTCCTTCTCGGAAGAGTCTTTCCCAATGATAGCTGTGACTTCTTCCCTAGAATCCGGCAATCTTTCGTTCAGGAATATTGCAGGAGCGTTGAAACTCCAGCTCTGCGGAACATGCAAGGTGAAGAGCATCAGTTTAGAGGGAAATGCAGGTGAACTCTTGGCTGGAGAGGTCTCAGTCATTGCTTCTGCCGGAAATGTCCCACAGGTTTATTTTGCCGGCGAAGGTTTCCCGACCATTGTCCTTGACTGTGGCGAAGGAGTGCAACTGTCTGAATCTTATGTCACAAGTTTCCTGATTTCCGTACCTCCAATTTGTTTTGAAAAAGGTTTTACAGCTGTTGTCACTGACACTGACGGGGTGGAAATGCCACTTAAGGCGTATGTCTCAAATGAGGTGGAGCGTTCAACCATACTTGTGATGCCTCCTCTAACGATACCGTTGGGCGAAATAGAAGATGATAAGCCAGGAATATCTATTGTGGGGGAGACAAGGTTTAATGATGCCGATGTTGTCGTTAACTTTGGAGACAGGGACAGTTATTACGGCGGGGTATCCCGCAAGGCCCTCTTCAATCCGACATCAATAGTGGAGAATCTCTATTCTTTATATGAAGTCCCGGAAGGTGGCAAATATATTGGGACTGCAAGTTTATTTGCAAATCACGGCAATTTCCGTGAATTGATCCACAACACTGAATATGTGATTTGGACGGTGCCTTATGTTCCGGGAAAGACCCTCTACACGACTGCCGACATACTATACACCGAGTTCAAGACCAAGGCAATCGTGACTTCCGGAGGTGAGGCTGGCCTTACCTTGACTTCCGATGATTATGATATGTCATCCATCAGTGTGAACCTTTCTTCTGACAAAGCGGAATATATTTATTATCAATTCGTCCAGGATAGCCAGGCTTCAAATTATTCTACTGATGAAGCCAAGATTTCATATCTTTTCAAGAGTGGAACGAAGGTTCACGCTAATGAGATTTCTGCTGTTCAGAAAGGATTGTCTGCCGGTACCAAGAAGCATTTTTGGGCTGTGGCCGTGGATTCAGAAGGTCGTGCCGGTGCTGTGTTCCAGAAAACATATACTACAAAGTCTATAGTTTATACAAATGCCATTGACTTTTATATAAACGAGGGCGCGTGCGTTATGGACAAGACAGAAGCACAGATTTCAATACAGTTGCTGAAAGGCTCTCCTGTCACATACAGATATGCATATATAAAGACATCAAGCAGCACCTGGACAGGTACTTACAAGTCTTCGTTAACCGCCTTGCAGGAGGATATGATTATTAATCCGATGAAATTCAAGTCTGTTTCTTCTCTTAAAGAAGGATATATCACTTTGACGGGGCTTGAAATAGATGTGGAATACATCTTTGCTGTGATTGCTTTGGATTCCGAGGGGCGTTCTACAAAGGCTGAGAGCTTCAAGTTCAGAACTGAGATGGATCTCGGAAATTTTGTGACAAAGAATTCCGGTGGAAGTCTCAATCCGATTTGGACGGCGACAAGACCTTCCGTAACCCTTCATAAAGACAAATATGATTCTGCAGGTGATTTCGGTTTGGTGTTCTTTACGATTACTGTACCTGAAGGAATGACAGCATATTATTTGTGCGTTCATCCTGACTATTTCAGTTATTATGGAATTAATACTGCACAAGGTATTGTGAAGGCTATTTATCAGAAGCAGAAGGTGGTTGAGTCAGGGAAGGAAATCGGCTGCTATGATGCCGCTCCTGGATATTGTGTTTATGTCACCTGGTGCGATCAGGCTGGCAACTTCTATGAGGCTGATTGCGTGGCTACCGGGTTTAATTAGATCTCTCCGCGCGCTTCGCTTGGTCGAGATAACAAAGAGCTCAGTCGAGATGACAAAATAATAGAGGCAGGTCCCGTTTGGAGCCTGCCTCTATATAATAATCTAACCAAGGAAACTGAGCAGAATACCGGCTGCAACTGCAGAACCGATGACTCCGGCAACATTTGGTCCCATAGCGTGCATAAGCAGATGGTTGTTCTTGTCAAACTGCCTTCCTACAGTTTCTGAAACCCTGGCTGAATCAGGCACCGCTGATACGCCGGCATTGCCGATAAGAGGATTGATTTTCCTGCCTTCCTTGAGGAAGAGGTTCATAAATTTCACGAAAAGCACTCCGCAGATTGTGGCAATGCAGAATGACAGGAGACCGAGAAGGAAAATCTTCACAGAAGTACCTGTAAGGAATTTGTCCGCCTGGGTCGAGCAACCTACGGTAAGCCCGATGAGTATGGTCACTACATCCACAAGAGGTCCGCGTGCCGTTTCTGCGAGACGGCGTGTTACACCGCTTTCCTTAAGAAGGTTACCGAAGAAGAGCATTCCAAGCAGAGGAAGTCCGGAAGGGACAATCATCGCTGTAAGAAGAAGACCGACGATAGGGAAGATAATCTTTTCCCTTTGGCTCACCTGTCTTGGCGGAGCCATCTTGATGAGTCTTTCCTTCTTGGTGGTGAGCATCAGCATAATAGGCTTCTGGATGACAGGAACCAAGGCCATATATGAATATGCAGATACCGCAATCGCTCCCATAAGGTCCGGTGCGAGTTTCGAAGAAAGGAAGATGGCTGTAGGACCATCGGCGCCACCGATGATTCCGATGGCTCCGGCTTCATTAGGAGCAAAGCCCATAGCGAGGGCAATCGCATAGGCTCCGAAGATACCGGCCTGTGCCGCTGCTCCTATAAGCATCAGCCGTGGTTGGGAGATAAGGGCCGAAAAGTCGGTCATAGCTCCAATCCCGAGGAAGATTAGCGGAGGATACCAGCCCTGTTTTACACCTTGATAGAGGATGTTCAGCACGGAACCGTCTTCGTAGATGCCGACATTAAGACCGGGGAAGAGTGGAATGTTGCCTATTATCATTCCGAATCCAATCGGAACAAGAAGCAGCGGTTCCCATTCTTTCTTGATCGCAAGGGTAATGAAGACGATACCTATAGCGATCATCACCAGGTGCTGGAAAGTAAGGTTGGCGAATCCTGTGTACTGCAGGAATTGCTGCAGGCTGTCAATAATAGTGTTCATCAGTATAGTCTAAATGTTGGATTCCGTCAGCCAATTGTTACTATAGGAGCACCTTCAAGTACGGAGTCACCTTTGTTCACATTCACTGCGGTCACTGTGCCGGATACTGTGGCTTCGATGGTGTTTTCCATCTTCATAGCCTCAAGAACTGCAACCTGCTGTCCTTCCTTAACCTGGTCGCCCACCTTGACAGAAACCTCAATGATGACTCCTGGAAGCGGAGATGTCACTTTCTTGCCGGCGCCAGATGCTGCCGGAGCAGGTGCAGGAGCCGGAGTCGCAGTCTGTGCTGCGGCAGGGGCAGGTGCTGCAACAGGGGCAGCCTGTACAGGAGCCTGAGTTGCAACTGGTGCAGGGGCTGGAGCATTCTCCATTTCCACTTTGTAAGAGGCACCATTCACTGTGACATTGGCGATATTTCCTTCTATTGAATTGATTGCAACAGCATAGTCGTTGCCGTTGATTTTGAATTTATACTCTTTCATACTATCAATGATTATCGGTGTAGTTTACTTCGTTTGTTTCTTTTGAGGCATCTGCCTGAGAGTGAATTGTCTGGATGCGTAAGGACCGAATGTCGGGCGGATTGTTATGATGCCGCTCTCAACATCGTGTACGCTGTCCTCCGAATAGAGATGAAGGGCAAGGGCGATTGCCGCTTCAGTCTCTCCGCCCTTCTCCCTGTCAAGGGCAAGGGCGATTGCAAGAGCCACTTCATCAGACATCGCTCCTTTTTTACTTGAAGTTTTCGGTGCTGCGGTCTTTTTTGAAGCATCTTCCCCCTTTTTCTTGGTGAACAATTTTCCGAGCCATCCATAGACGATACTCAGGATAATAAGGGCGAGGAAAACCACGGAAATTGCTGTAACTGTCATTATCCAACCGTGTGGATCCCTTTGGGCCATTATCTGGCTTTTTGATGCTACATTTGGGTCACCGTTCTGTGAAAGCGGGGTTGGGTCTGCGATGACTGTCTCGAAAGACTTGCCTTTGTTGTCTAATGCCAATCTTGCCACTGATTTGCCGGACGGGATGTCGGCAGGAATCTCTATGCTATCAATGACAGTCCTTCCGTCATTGCTGGTGAGATATACCACAGAACCCGGGGCAAGGGTGAAATTCGTATAGAATGTGCCTTTTTCCGGAACTCCGCAGGCATAGAACACGGTAATCTGTCGGGGCGGCAGCTTTGTAGCAGCGTCTCCTCTCGGTATGAAATACTTCTTGAGGTTGTCCTTGTCATCTGACAGGTAACAGCCACCGAAGTCAACTGTGCCGAAAGAGGCATTGAAAATCTCAATCCACCCGCTCCTGTTGCCGTATGCATCCACAAGACCGCTGCCTTCGTCCGCCATAACCTCGTTGATGATGAGGTCGGAGACATTCTGGGCTGCGGCCCCGTTGTGGAACAGGGCTGCTGAAGCGAGGACCGCGACCAATGCCGTCAATATTCTGTTCTTCATTGTATTCCGTTTTTATAAAGGCAGGTTGTCGTGTTTCTTTGCCGGATTCGTCTGTTTCTTTCCTGCAAGCTGCTCCAGAGCGCGGATGACGCGGAACCTGGTGTTGCGAGGCTCAATCACATCGTCGATATATCCGTAGCTTGCTGCGTTGTATGGATTACAGAACAAATCGTTGTACTCTTTCTTCTTCTCTTCGGCCACCCTTGTCTTCTCAGCAGGGTCCTCGATTGCTTTGATATCCTTTGAATAGAGTATTTCAACAGCACCCTCGGCACCCATCACGGCGATGTTTGCAGATGGCCAAGCATAGTTGATATCGCCACGCAACTGTTTACAACTCATAACGATGTGTGATCCTCCATAAGATTTTCTCAATGTTACGGTCACTTTAGGCACTGTCGCCTCACCGTATGCATAGAGGAGTTTTGCTCCGTGCACGATGATTCCGCCGTATTCCTGCTGGGTACCACAGAGGAAACCGGGCACATCAACGAGGGTTACAAGAGGAATGTTGAAGGCATCGCAGAAACGGACGAATCTTGCAGCCTTCCTTGATGCATTGATATCGAGCACTCCCGCAAGCATCTTAGGCTGGTTGGCAACGATGCCGACGGATCTTCCGTTGAAATGGGCGAAACCGATGATGATGTTCTTCGCCCAACTCTTGTGTACTTCGAGGAATTTTCCGTCATCCACGATCTGACCGATCACCTCATACATATCGTAGGCCTTGTTCGGACTATCAGGAATGATGTCGTTGAGCCTGTCAGAGACACGTCCTGCAGGGTCGTTGGTAGGAACGAATGGAGCTTCCTCCATATTGTTCTGAGGGATGAAACTGAGGATGTCCTTGATTATCTGAAGACCCTCATCCTCATTTTCGGCAGCGAAGTGTGCCACACCGCTCTTTGTGGCGTGGACGCTCGCACCTCCGAGTTCTTCCTGGCTAACGACTTCTCCGGTCACGCTCTTGACTACGGCAGGTCCGGTGAGGAACATATATGAGGTGTCCTTCACCATAATGTTGAAGTCTGTAAGGGCTGGGGAGTAAACCGCACCTCCTGCGCACGGACCGAAAATACCGGAAATCTGGGGAACGACTCCGGATGCCATAATGTTTCTCTGAAAAATTTCTCCGAATCCGGCGAGTGCACAGATTCCTTCCTGGATTCTCGCTCCGCCAGAGTCATTGATTCCGATGCAAGGGGCTCCATTCTTGACTGCCATATCCATAACCTTGCAAATCTTCTGAGCCATTGTCTCTGAAAGGGAACCTCCCGATACAGTGAAGTCCTGGGCGAAAACATATACAAGCCTTCCGTCGATTGTGCCTTGTCCTGTCACGACACCGTCTCCGTCAAACTTGGTCTTTTCCATTCCGAAGTTTGTGCAGCGGTGCTGCACGAACATATCATATTCTTCAAAACTGCCTTCATCGAGCAATTTTGCGATTCGTTCACGCGCAGTGAATTTGCCTTTTTGGTGCTGTGCGTCAATTCTTTTCTGACCACCGCCCATCCTGGCTTTGCTCCTGCGCTCAACAAGTTCTTTGATCTTTTCCTGTTGTATGCTCATATATACTTATTAAAAAGTTAACCTGCAAATATAGCGATATTTTTGAAATATGATGTTTTTTGCATCGTTTGTCGCCATATTTGCAGGTTTACTTATTGTAATTCCGACCTATTGATGTGCTTCTCTCAGAAGGTCAAGCACCACTTTCACAGGATTGAAAGTCTCGAGAGGAACTTCAACGAAGAGGGTGTTCCAGTCGCTCATCGCTCCGTTCCAGAGACCTGGGAGCTCGAGGGCTTTCAGCTCGCGTCCCTGATAACTCTTTGAACTGATGAATCCGGCATCCTCGTCAACATATTTGAGAAGGTCGAAGCTCTCACCCTTATAATTGTGGAGACAGCATACGAGGTCCACAGGGTTGAAGTGGGTTGCATTTGCGAGGGCGCATCTTGCAGTCTCGTCAGACATATTGATCTGGACGCTCTCAAGAATCTGGAGGGATGTTGAGCCATCCTTGCCTGTGATGATGAAAGGACCGCCGCCAGGCTCACCCTGGTTGCGAACCATTCCGCAAACCCTGACTGGTCTGTCGAGTTTCTTGCGGATTGCATCCACCCTGCTCTTGCAGTCGGCAGCTTTAGGAAGGGTGATGCAGAGCTCCTTATCGAGGAATTCCTCGATGTCGTCGCAGAGTGACTGGCATTCTGCACTTGTATATGCTTCGTAGTCTCCTACAGTGTTGTTGCAGCCAGGTATAGGCTTGATGCCTTCATTCATCCTGATGCCCTCTCCTGTGACTGCGTCAAGCTCCCTGAGGTAGCCGTGGATCTTGTCCCTGAGTTCGAGCGCCTTTCCGAGAAGCACCTTCTTATATTTGGCAGTAGTAGGAAGATATCTTTCCACAGCCACGTTGTCGATGTTCTTGATGGAAACTACCTCTTCCTTTATATTATTAAGGTTATGGATGAGGGCTCCGTGTCCTGCCGGTCTGAAAAGGAGGGTGTCTGTTTCAGTTCTGAACGGACGGTTCTCCACATCTACAGCTACGGTGTCGGTAGCCTTGTCCTGATAGGTGAAGGTGATGTTGTATTTTACACCATAGCGCTTCTCATAAGCTTCCTTAATCTCGTCGTATGCAGCTTCGAAAAGAGCCCTGTGCTCAGGCGAGATTGTAACTACGAGGTTGGCACTTCCGTCCTCATTCCTCATATAGTCCTGGGCCTCAACGAGATGCTCTGCGAATGCAGTGCGGGTCTCTCCGTCTGGATAGCGGTGGAATTTCAGAACTCCCTTAGGCTTGGCACCATAGCCGAGTCCTTCGTCAGTGAGAGTCTTTGAAAGGACATCTTTTCTGTACTCAGCTGTCGCCTCTGGTGTTCCGAAAAGATCTTTGTCATAGAAAGCGAATTTGCAGATGTTGGCCGCGAATTTTGCAGCAGCGGAATCCTCTGCCACTTCCTTTCCTGCCTTGAGGGCGTCAAGTCCTGAGAAAAGGTCCTTGAACATCCTTGATGCAGCTCCGGAAGCAGGGACGAATTTGCATTTGCCATCCATCTTGGCTGATTCATAATAATTTACGGCAGCCTGGGCTTCTTCCTCGCTCAATACTGAAATTCCTCTGGCAGGAGTAGCCGGAGCAGCTATCTTCATCCAAGGGAATCCTTTTTTGAACCTGTCAATCTGCTGTTCAACAGCAAGCACTGAAGAACCTCTCTGTTCTATCTGTGCGATGTCTTCTTTGGTAAACATAGTAATTGTGTCTTTATGTGTGTTTATGTGTTTCAGTCAACGTAAATCTCCCGTCTGTACTGGTATTCGGAACGCATCTTTTCAAAATTGTCCGGTTGCATCCGGAACATAAAGTCGTCAGTGAAGATAGGGTAGTTGTATTGGAAAACCGCGGTAATCTCACCCTGGTTCTTGCCTTTGAGATCCAATTTCTTCGGCTGGTGTTCAGGAATGTCGCTGGTAGGGAAGAAATGGAAAAGCCCCATAATTCCGAAATGACGTGCTATAGCCCTTACGGCTGAAGCAGTTCCGTTCTGTTTCCCCTGAAATGAATAGCCTGCGATGTGAGGGGTGGCTATATCCACCATATCCATAAGTTTCGGGTTTATGTCAGGCTCGTTGTTCCAGGTGTCAATTATGACAGGTCCAAGCTTCGGAATGGCCTCCATAAGTGCCTGGTCGTCCACTACTTCACCCCTTGAAGTGTTGATAAAGAATGTTCCAGGACGCATCAGATCGAAGAAATGGCTGTCGGCCATCCTCTTTGTGGTCTCGTCAAGCGGGGTGTGGATGGTGACGATGTTGGAGTTGGTTAAAAGATAATCAAGGTCGCAAAAGCCTTCCGGTCCCTCTTTCTCCGCACGCGGGGGATCGCATTTCAGAACATTGAACCCCAAATATTTAGCCATATGCTCCACCTTTTTTCCCACATTTCCGACTCCGATAATTCCCATCGTGGCACCATCAAGTTTGATACCCTTCCTTGATGCTGTTCCGTATAATGCGGAGAACACATATTGCATCACTCCTCCCGCATTGCAGCCTTGGGCATTATACACTCTTATGCCGTTCGCCTTGCACCAGTCAAGGTCGATATGGTCTGTGCCTATGGTTGCCGTGGCGATTATGGAAACTTTTGAACCTTCCAGCAACTCTGCGTTGCACTTTGTCCTGGTGCGAATCAGAAGGGCGTCGGCATCTTTTACATCAGCTGCATTTATATCCTTGCCATCCTTGAACACGATGTCTGCATACGGTTCGAACAATCCTTCGAGAAAAGGAATGTTCTTATCTGCCACTATCTTTATTCTTCTGTACATATTCTACCTTAATATAATATCCTTGATCCATTGCGTCTCTTCACGGTTTTTGGTGAAGAATCGGTCGGATTTCAGCCTTTCATTCAACTCTTTCAAGATTGTTTTTTTCTTGAACATCAAGTTTGTTCGTACTACGGAAGATGAAATGAAACAATATAACTTCCCTCCCTTGACGAATTTGTCCACAGTCTGTGCCCCGGCTCCGGAAACTTCATCCCAAGCCAGCATTATCCTCTGGCGGTTGAGACTGTTGGTAAGCTGCATTTCCTTAATAAAACTGGAAATGAGCTTGTCCATATCCTGAGCCTCCTGCCTTTCGAACCTGTATGAAGTGATGTTCTTTTCCATATTCTAGATCCTTGTAAACACTCCTCCCTCGCATTCAAAATACATTCTGTCCTCCGTGAATCCGTCAACTATCCCCTTGAGTCTCACCTTGTTGCTGTCAGTGATGAAAATCTGTCCGAAATCATTTCCGGAAACCATTGCAATGAGGTTGGAAATCCTTCCGAGGTCGAGCTTGTCAAAAACATCGTCCAAAAGAAGGGTGGGGGCGAACCCGTAACTCTTCTTCATAATTTCATATTGGGCGAATTTGAGAGCCACGATGAAAGACTTCTGCTGTCCCTGGGAACCGCATTTGCGGATAGGATGTCCGTCAATGGTGAAAATGAAATCATCCCTGTGTACCCCCGCTGTTGTATAGCCGAGGACGAGGTCTTTCTCCGCACAGGCCTCAAGCATCTTATCGAGAGGTCCTTTGAATAGGTCCGACCTATATTCTATGTCAACTTTCTCCGATCCGCCCGAAATCTGGCTGTAGAACCTCGCCACTGCAGGTCTGAGGTCCTCCACAAATGCTTTTCTTGCCGAGAATATTTTCTCCGCGTCAATGGTGAGACCGCTGTCCAGCACGGCGAGAAGGTCCCGGTCAGTATCCCTGCTCTTAAGCATCCGGTTTCTCTGCAAAAGCCTTCTTCCATATTGTTGTGCAGCCGAGAGATATTCCCTGTCCATTTGGGAAAGCACTGAATTGATGAATTTGCGTCTTTCCTCCCCGGATTCGCTCACAAGGGAAATGTCTGCCGGGGACACCATTACGATTGGCAAGGTGCCAATGTGCTCCGAAATGCGTTGATAAGCCTTCCCGTCTTTCTTCACTTTTTTATCTCCGTTTGCCTCGGAATTTACGGAAAACTTCGTCTGAAGCCCATTGGGCATCCTGCAGATGCCGCAGATTGAGAATGTGTCTGTGCCGAACCTGAAATTAAACTTGTCGGATGTGGAAAAGGCGCTCTTGGTCATTGAAAGATAATAGATGGCATCGAGAAGATTTGTCTTACCTTCTCCGTTGTTCCCGGATATGCAGTTCACATTCGGGGAGAAATCCAGTTCCTGGAATTCTATGTTGCGGAAATCCGATATGGTTATTTTTTCAAGTATGGGCATAACAGGCGATTGATGGCAGACTCATCTGTGGATGGGTTGCTATTATCTATGCAAAGATACAGAATTAAGCGCAAATAATTGTTCGTTTTCTCAATTTTTTGTACATTTGCG
>JBJEBO010000142.1:0-3382 GCA_051870155.1 Candidatus Cryptobacteroides sp. | reverse complement strand
GGAGTTATTTTCGGATCCATTCCGATTCGTTTCCCTGGCATTCCTCAGGCAATCAAACTCGGTCTTGCAGGTGGACCGCTCATTATAGCGATTCTCATCGGTTATTTCGGTCCGAGATTCAAAATTACCACTTACACCACGACCAGCGCGAATATGATGATCCGTGAACTCGGTATCTCCATCTTCCTTGCCGCGGTCGGCATCGGTGCAGGAGAAAACTTCGTAAGTTCTATAATTGGCGGTGGTTACTGGTGGATTCTCTATGGAGCCCTCATAACCATTATCCCTACCCTCCTCACCGCAATCATCGGCAGGCTTGTATTCAAACTCAATTTCTATCAGATCTGCGGACTGATTTCCGGAGGATGCACCAACCCTCCTGTGCTTGCATTCGCACAGAATGCCTATGGTACTGATTATACTTCAATAAGTTATGCTACGGTATATCCTTTGTCGATGTTCCTCAGGGTGCTTATGGCCCAGGTGCTCATCCTCATCGCGGTAGGATAATACCGTGCATAAAATCCAAGAGATATGATTGATCTTATCTATCCTCAATTCACGGCTCCGGTTCTTCCGTTGCCTACTGCCGATTCTCCCCGCCCTTATTCAAAGGGCGAGGAAATGTTTCCGGTCATCGAACCAAACGGACTCGTTGTCGGAATGGCTTCCCGCGCTTATTGCCATAGCGGGGCCAAAGTCCTCCATCCTGTAGTTCATCTTCATATATTGGACAGATATTCAGGACTTTGGCTACAGAAAAGGTCTATGTCAAAAGACATCCAGCCAGGCAAATGGGACACAGCCGTTGGCGGACACGTGGATTATGGGGAGAACCTTGTCGAAGCCCTGTTCAGGGAGAGTGGCGAGGAACTCGGGATGAAAGACTTCAATCCATCCTATATTTGCTCATATATTTTTGAGTCTGAGGTGGAAAAGGAACTTGTCAATGTTTTTGCGGCAATAGGTACCTACGATTTGAAGCCGGATAGGAATGAGATAGATGAGATAAGGTGCTGGAGCATAGAGGAAATAGATGCCTCTATGGGCAAGGGGATTTTTACCCCGAATTTTGAAGGTGAGTTCAAGGCAATCAGACGTCCTTTGCTTGCACTTCTATAGGATATGCCGCAGTGTTTTTTTGCACTTGTCACTCCTGTTGCATATATTTGTACATATAACCTCAGATTGATAACTCGCAATGGATTGTTTCCTTCCAACTATGTCCGAGTCTGACGTGGAAATCACCGTAGGCTCATTAAGCAGGAGCGGGGCATTTGCAGGGGCCTTTTTCCTCGGTAGCGCATCTCTAAGAACCACTCCTGTCCTCAGAGACATCGCTTCTTCGGCAAAATCGCGCTATCTCCTTCTTTTTACAAAGCACGAAGCCCTTAGAATGGCTCCCGGTGCCCTTGACAGGATTATAGGCATCGCAGATGACACCGGTGCTGATATGCTTTATGCCGATCATTATGAACTATTTATGGATGAGAGGCTTGAGAGGGTGAAGCATCCTTTGATTGACTGCCAGAAAGGTTCTCTGAGAGATGATTTCGACTTTGGAGGTGTCCTCATTTTCAGGACCTCGTCGTTCCGCAAGGCTGTAAAGGAAATGCAGGTTGATAGGACCTGGGGGGCTCTATATGACCTGCGTCTGAGGATGAAGAAAATCGTCCATATAAATGAATACCTTTATACTGAAATAGAGACCGACACCCGCAAGTCGGGGGAAAAGCAATTCGATTACGTCGATCCGACCAACCGTGCCGTCCAGATTGAAATGGAGGAAATATGCACGGAACATTTGAAGCGCATCGGTGCTTATCTTGAGCCTTCTTTCAAAACTCCTTCTCCGGAAGACCGGACCGTGGAGCATCCGGACTTCCAGGTCACTGCCTCAGTTGTGATACCGGTATATAATCGTGTGGGTACCCTTCCTGATGCTGTCAAAAGCGCATTGGGGCAGATTTGCAACTTTCCGTTCAATGTGATTGTGGTGGACAACCACTCTACGGACGGAACCACTGCCTTCCTTGAGGAGTTGTCCGCATCAGAGCCTCGACTGGTCCATATTGTCCCTGAAGATGAGGATCTTGGAATCGGAGGCTGCTGGAATGTGGCTGTAAACAGTCCATATTGCGGAGAATATGCCATCCAGTTGGACAGCGATGATGTATATAGCGGTCCGGACACCGTATCCAGGATTGTTGCCGCTTTCCGCGAACAGAAATGTGCTATGGTCATAGGTTCATATATGATGACCGATGCCAATCTGAATCCAATCCCACCTGGAGTGATTGACCATAAGGAATGGACAGAAGAAAACGGTCGTAACAATGCGTTGAGGGTAAATGGACTTGGGGCTCCGAGGGCATTCTGGACCCCTCTTGTGAGGAAAATAGGTTTCCCTAATGTCAGCTATGGTGAGGACTATGCCGTAGGTTTGAGGATATGTCGCGAATACAGAATCGGTCGTATCTACGATGTGCTTTACAACTGTCGTCGATGGGAAGGCAACTCCGATGCGGCGTTGTCTATAGACCGCTTGAATGCCAATAATTTATATAAGGACAGAATCCGTACTTGGGAACTTGAAGCCCGAATAAAGACCAACCGATGAGAGACAACGACCAGGTATTGCACAAATTCGCTGCGGACCAGATTTCCTGCTGGCATCTTGCCTGCAACAATTTCCGGGCGCTCAAGAATGTTAAAATCAGGACTATGACCATAGGGGGACTTGATGTGCGCCTCCAATTTAATCCTGCAAGGATAATATCCTCCGCAGCTAAGACCGACAAGGCAGACCTGGCTGCAAGGAAATGTTTCCTATGCCGCGAAAACCGTCCTCCGGAGCAAATGATGCTCAAGTTTGAGGGCCGCAAAGGTAAGAAATACGACATCCTCCTAAATCCATATCCTATTTTCCCTGACCATCTTGTGATTGCGATGGACAGGCACGTGGAGCAGGCAATATGGAAACGCTATGTGGACATTCTTGACCTGGCAAAGAAATATAGCGGATTCGTCTTTTTCTATAATGGTCCAAAATGTGGAGCCTCCGCTCCTGATCATCATCATTTCCAGGGAGTTCCGCAAGGGATGATGCCACTTTTGGAAGATGTGGACAAAAATATTGATTCCCTTGAGTTCCTCACCTCCGTACAGGATGCACGTCTCTACCACTATGACAAATTCGTCCGCGGGGTGTTTGTCCTGCGTGCCGATACTCCGAAATCGGCCGCCAAGATGTTCTATCGTCTGATTGATAGCGCCGACAGGCAAGAAGGGGACACGGAACCTCGAGTCAACCTCTTCACATATTTCAAGGACGGGGAATATCGCACCGTGGTTATTTTCCGCAAATGTCACCGTTCAAGCC
>JBJEBO010000141.1:0-15236 GCA_051870155.1 Candidatus Cryptobacteroides sp. | reverse complement strand
CATTCTGAATGAATATGAGGAGACTTTGCCTTACAGTGTTACTGTCACCAAAATCACCGATCAGCCCAAGGTGGTGGGAAAATCCGTATGGAGCTTCCTCAGGGACCTCGTGATTTCAATGCTTGTGGTCATTTTCGTGATGCTGCTGCTTTTCCCGGCACGTTCTGCCCTTATAGCGAGTTCGGGAGTCCCGGTCTGCACGGCTGTTGCCCTTGCCGTGATGTATGTTGTGGGAATGGACCTTAACACTGTAACCCTTGCCGCCCTGATTGTGGTCTTGGGAATGATTGTGGATGACTCCATTATCACGATGGACGGCTATATGGACAAGCTTGGCAGGGGGATGGACAGGGAGGATGCCGCTTGTGCGAGCGCCAAGGAGTTGTTTATGCCTATGCTGCTTGCCACCAGCTCGATAAGCCTGATGTTCTTCCCGATTCTCGGAATCATCACAGGCTATCTTGGTGATTTCGTACAGATGTTCCCTTGGGTTGTCCTCATATCCCTCACTGCGTCCCTTGTATATGCCGTGACTGTGATTCCGTCTCTTGAGGTCCGCTACATCAAGGCCAAGGGAGAGGAAAAGATCGGATGGTTCCGCAAAGTTCAGAATGTGTTTTTCAATGCTCTGCAGAACGGATATGAAAAATTGGAGGCTTTCTGTTTCAGGCATCCTCTATTAACGGTTGCTTCAGGACTGGCTGCAATCGTTTTGGGAGGACTGATGTTCAGCAGGTTGAATGTCCAACTTATGCCTATGGCTCCAAGGGATTGCTTTGCTGTGGAGGTATATCTTGATGAAGGTGAAGGGCTTGATGACACGAGGGCTGTTTGTGATTCTCTCGAAAGAGTTCTGCTTGCAGATTCTCGGGTGAAGAATGTCACTTCATTTATCGGCAGCGGTTCACCTCGTTTTCACGCGACATACGCCCCTAAGACTCCGGCTCCAAATTTTGGACAGTTGATTGTGAACACCGTGTCGGAAAAGGCGGCCGAGTCTGTCCTTCAGGAATATGAACTCCGTTATGAGTTTTATTTCCCGAATGCCCAGATTCGCTTCAAGCAGATGGATTATCAGGGAGTTACAGCTCCGGTAGCCGTCTCTTTTACCGGTTTGCCTATTGAGGAAATGATGCCTTATGTGGATACCCTTGAGCATTTCCTCTCCGGCGTGGATGTGGTGAAATGGGTTCATAACGATTGCGATGATTTTGTGTCGGCCGTGGACATAGACCTTGATGCGGATTATGCCGCAAGGATGGGTGTGAACAAGGCACTTCTCTCTTTTGCCCTTGCAGGAACTTTCAACGGACAGTCGATTGCCACAGTCTGGGAGGGAGATACCAAAATCCCTGTCAACCTTTACAGTGAAGCAGTCAATTCAGAGATGGATTATGATGTGCTTGGTAACCAAATGGTTGCGACTTCAGTGCCTGGAGTGTCCGTGCCTTTGAGGCAGGTTGCCGACATCCATCCGTCCTGGGAGAGGGCTTGCATCCCGCATAAAGGCGGAAAAGAATGTGTCACTGTGTATGCAGATATGATTTACGGTCGTAGCCAACCGGAGGCGATGAGATATGTATCTTCTTTTGTGGATAACACACTGAGACCGATGCTGCCTAAGGACATACAATTGGAATATGGCGGACTTACGGGAACAAATACCCAGGTGGGTCCGGAGATTCTTCTGAGCTTCATCTGTGCTGTAGCCGTTCTGTTCTTCTTCCTGCTTTTCCATTTCAAGAAGATGTCACTTTCGATTCTGACGATAATCCTAAGCCTGCTCTGTCTTTTCGGGGCGGCATTCGGCTTGTGGATTTTCGATTTGGACTTCAGTATGACTTGCGTCCTCGGCCTCATAAGCCTTGTGGGTATCATAGTCCGAAATGGAATCATTATGTTTGAATATGCCGAACAGTTGAGGTTCGAGAAGGGCTATACCGTCAAGGATGCGGCGATGGAGGCGGGAAAGAGAAGGATGAGGCCGATTTTCCTTACTTCTTGTACTACCGCCCTCGGCGTGTTGCCTATGATTCTCAGCGGGGACACCCTTTGGATGCCGATGGGAATAGTGATATGTTTTGGAACGATGCTTTCAATCCTGCTTATAGTGCTTATTATGCCTGTTTCCTATTGGCTTGTGTTCCGCAAGCGGTCCGAGGAAAGGCAGACTTCAAATCCTTCCATTATGATAGACGGCAGGGAAATAGAAATAGAGGAGGTGCAAGATGAAGAGTAACAGAATCCTCACAGTCATAGTGTCAATATTCCTGCTTCATTTTGCGGTGCTTGCACAGGAGAATGTCCTCACTTTGAAGGGCTGTCTTGAGATGGCATCATATAATGATGCATATCTTCGCAATGCTTGGCTTGGAATAGATGCCGCCAAGGAGCAGAAGGCGGAGGCTTTGGCCGAATATTTTCCGAAGGTGTCTTTGAATGCCGTTGCTTTCGGTGCTCTGGATCCGCTTATCAGGATTGGTGTGAAAGATGTAATCGGCAATTCGGATATGGCGAACAATCTTAATTATGAGATTGAGCAGATTGCGAGAAAATATGGAATCAATCCGGTGTATGAGGCAATGCAATATGGATATTCGGCTTCCGTTTCCGTTATCCAGCCAGTTTATGCGGGAGGCCGCATAGTGAATGGCAACCGTTTGGCTGCTGCCGGGGTGGATGCATCCGTGTTCCAGCGCAATCTCCAGGCGAGGAAAACCGTCACAGGGGTTGAGCAGGCATATTGGCAGACAGTATCCCTTACGGAAAAATTGCTTGCGCTCAAGGATGCGGAGGCCCTGCTCGACACCCTCGCTCGGGATGTGTCCGCAGCTTGCCGTGCCGGACTTGCCACGGAGACCGATGTGCTTCAAGTTAAGGTGAAAAGGAATGAATTGGCAGTGGGGGAAAAGCGTCTGGTAAATGGGATCAGGCTATCCAAGATGAATCTGCTCAATATGATAGGCTATGACTATAATCCATATTCTACGGTGAAGAACAGCCCATATCCTTATATTGATGACATATTTTTGTCGGGAGTTGCCGAGATGCCGGGCAAGCCGTCCAACTATTGGCGGGATGAAAATGAAATTACGGCTAATAGGGATGAGGCGAAGCTCCTGGATGTGTCCGTCAGGGCTAAGAAACTTCAGCGGAAGATGACTCTTGGAGAGGTGCTTCCGCAAATCGGCATCGGTGGATCATATAGTTATAGCAAGATGCTTACTTCCGGACGCAATAATGGTTTCCTGTTCGCCACAGTCCAGATTCCTGTCACTGATTGGGGAAAATATTCCCACAGGCTCAAAAGAGAGGGAATTGCCGTGGTCCAGGCTGAAAATGAGAGGGATTATCTCTATGGACAGCTGATTCTTCAGGCACGTCAACTTTGGTCTGAGATGGTTTCCTGCTGGGACCAGCTGGAGGTTGCCGAGGAAGGGGTGGCTCTTGCAGAAGCCACTTTGAACAATGTCAGAGCACATTACAAGGCCGGTCTTGTGACGATTTCTGAAGTCCTTCAGGCACAGACCGCCTACAGGCAGGCGGTGGATACCCGCACAGACCAGGCCATAGCCTACCGCAACGCCGTCAGCGCCTACCGCAATCTCTGACCAATATGAAAATTTTAAAACAACAGTGCGATTCGGAAGGTGATGAAGGAGAATACCCAGGCGATGGCTATTGTATAGACCGCCGTCAAGATGGCCCATTTCCAACTTCCGGATTCCTGCTTGATGGCTACAAAAGTGGCGATGCAAGGGAAATATAGGAGGATGAACACCATATAGGCCAATGCTGCCGCTGGACTTACAGAACGGATCAACGCCCTCTGCAATCTTGTCTCTTCCACGACTGTGCTACTGCCTGAAGAGGCGGAAGCCGCTTCCATTTCTTCGAATTCAGGATTTGTTGCCACTATAGGTTCTTCTTCCGCATACATAACGCCCAATGTGCTTACTACCAATTCTTTTGCGCCCACTCCGGCAATGATTCCAACTCCCATCCTCCAGTCGAATCCCAAAGGTTTGAGCACCGGTTCAATCGCCCTACCGACATAGCCGATGAATGAATGTTCCTGCTGCTCGGCAACGGTGTCATAGTCGTTGTGATGAGGGAAATAACCGAGGAACCAGATTGCGATTGAGCATATAAGAATGGTACCGCTCATCTTCTGGAGATATTGGCGTCCTTTCTCCCAGGTGTGCCTGAATACTGATTTCGCGGTCGGAATCCTGTAAGGAGGCAGTTCCATAACGAAAGGCAGGTCGTCATCCTTGAAGAAGCGGCTCATTACCTGTGCCGCAATGATTGCCGTAAGGATACCGAGAGCATAGAGTCCCAAAAGGACGAGCGCAGCTTTTTTCGGGAAGAAAGCTCCTGCAATCAGGATGAACACAGGCATCCTGCCCGAGCAGGACATAAACGGAATGATGAGCATAGTGATGAGACGGCTCTTGCGGCTCTCGATGGTCCTTGTGGCCATAATCGCAGGCACATTGCATCCGAATCCCATAATCATCGGAATGAACGACTTTCCGTGAAGTCCCATCTTGTGCATCAACTTGTCCATAATGAATGCCGCCCTTGCCATATATCCGGAGTCTTCCATCAGGGAGATGAACATATAAAGCAGGAGGATATTCGGGAGGAACACCAGCACGCTGCCCACTCCTCCTATGACTCCGTCCACTATCAGGTCCTTGAACCATCCGTCCTTCATTACCGAAGCCACAAATTGACCGATTCCCGCCACGAGCCATTCTATCCATCTCATCGGATAATCACCGATGACAAAAGTCCCGTCAAAGACGATGTAGAGCAGCAGGAAGAAAATAGGGAAGGCAAGCCATTTGTTGGTCACAACAGCATCGATTTTATCCGTGATTCCGTGCCTTCTCTTTTTGTTGCCGGATGCCTGCCAGGTCTCGGCAAGTGCACCTTGGATGAAGGCATATTTAGCATCCACGAGGGCGGATTCCATACTGCTTCCGAGCAATTTCTTGATTCTGCTCTGCTCTTCGAATCTTGCCGCGATAATTGCATCCCTCTGTGGCAAGGCTTCCACGACCTTTTCAATCTCGGAGTCGTTTTCCAAATATTTGATGGAAAGATATCTTGTGGAATATTTATGTCTGATGTCTGTGTTTTGCTGAATGAGCTTCTTAATCCGGTCGATGCTGTGCTCAAGTTCCGAACCGTGATTGATGTGGATGTGCCTTGCGATTTTCGGATCGGTCTTTTCATAAATCTGGATTACAGTGTCAAACAACTCACCGATTCCTTCACCGCTTCGGCTCACAGTAGGCACTATCGGCATTCCGAGGAGCCAGCCCAACTGCTTGATATCCAGTTTGTCTCCTTTCGCCTTGAGCTCATCGAACATATTGAGAGCCATCACCACCCTCAGGTTCATATCTATCAATTGGGTGGTAAGGTAGAGGTTTCGCTGAAGATTTGAGGCATCCACCACATTCACCACCACGTCAGGCATTTCTTCGATGAGATTCTTTCTCACATAGAGTTCTTCCGGGCTGTATGCGGAGAGGGAATAGGTCCCGGGGAGATCGACCAGCACGAATTTATATCCGCCGTGTTCGAAGGTTCCTTCTTTGGCATCCACCGTCACTCCGCTATAGTTGCCCACGTGTTCGTGGCTCCCGGATGCAAAATTGAAAAGAGATGTTTTGCCGCAGTTCGGGTTTCCGACGAGGGCTACCCTGATTATCTTGCGGCGTTCCTTGGCGAGGTGCGCCATTTCCTCTTCGATGGCAAGATCGTCGCAGTCGTTGGCTTCCAACGCCTTGAGGGACTCCTGGGGGGTGATTCCATCCTGAGTGCCGTTGTGGAGGAATTCAAGCGCCTCGCTTTCGCTGATTACTTCTATCTTTTCCGCCTCTTCCCTCCTGAGCGAAATCTTGTAACCTATAATCTCATATTCTATCGGATCCTTGAGAGGGGCGTTGAGGATTACCTTCACCTTGTTGCCCTTCACGAATCCCATCTCTATTATCCTTTTGCGGAAACTGCCGTGACCGAAAACCTTCACAATCACAGCTTTTTCTCCTGTTTTGAGTTCTGATAGTTTCATAGTTTCGCGTCTGCTTTTGTGCGGGGCGGCATATCACGGTGTGTCTTTCCCGTCGCAGTCGGCACAAAGATATGAAATTATAAAGTGAAAATGTTTATCTTCGCATCAAAATACCTACAAATGATGATACGACGGGATTTTTTGAAGGTCGCCGCGGCGGGTGCGGCTGCAGTTGCGACAGGAGGAAAGATAACCGGATGTGCCGGAAACAAAGGTAGTATTTGCCGTGGACCGGTTCCTGGGGCCAGGATGAAATTGTCTTTTGTGCCTTACGAATTGCAACTGAAGAATGTCTTCACAGTGGCCTCATATTCGCGCAAGACTACCCCTGGAGTGCAGGTGCGTATTGATTATGACGGAGTTACCGGCTATGGGGAAGCCTCTATGCCTCCTTATCTCGGACAAAGCGTCGCTACAGTAACAGATTATCTCAAAAAAGTGGATCTCGGACGCTTCAACGACCCGTTCTGCCTTGAGGATATAATTTCATATCTCGATTCCCTTTCTCCTGGGGACACGGCGGCAAAGGCAGCCGTTGACATAGCCCTTCACGACCTCGTGGGCAAACTTCTTGGTGCTCCGTGGTTCCGGCTTTGGGGACTCGACCCTGCAAAGGCCCCTGCAACTACTTTCACCATAGGAATAGACACTCCCGAAGTTGTCCGTCAGAAAACACGTGAATGTGCCGACAGGTTCAGGATTTTGAAAGTTAAAGTGGGGCTTGACAATGACAAGGAGATGATAAAGACAGTCCGTGAGGTAACATCACTGCCAATCGCCGTAGATGCCAACCAGGGTTGGAAAGACAGGGAACAGGCTCTTGACGAGATTTATTGGTTGAAGGAGCAGGGAATAGTGATGGTTGAGCAGCCGATGCCGAAGGAGAGGTTGGATGACAATGCCTGGATAACCGAACATAGTCCTCTTCCTGTGTTTGCCGATGAGGCAGTCCAGCGCCTTGCCGACATCCCTTCTGTCAAGGGTGCCTATCACGGAATAAATATCAAACTGATGAAATGCACCGGAATGCGCGAGGCTTGGAAGATGGCTTCTTATGCCCGTGCGGAAGGTATGAGGGTGATGGTGGGATGTATGACGGAGACCTCTTGCGCAGTGTCGGCAGCAGCCCAGCTTTCTCCTTTGGCTGATTTTGCAGACCTCGACGGAAATTTGCTGATTTCCAACGACCTGTTCACAGGAATGGAGGTGAAGGACGGTCTGATACCCCTTCCTAATCGCCCTGGAATCGGTATTCTGCCTCTTTAGCAATCTCAGGGTATCATTCCTCTTTAGCAATCATTCATTCCAGCCCTGAGCCTTAATAGGGAGTTCAGCTCCGTCCGGAGTGACAATCACGGCACCGACATCTGGACGGGCAAGATGGCCGATAATGTCGAAAGTCTGGAAGTCGTGACGGAATTTGTCGTGCTTGCCAATTGGAATTGTGAATAGCAGTCGGTAGTCCTCTCCGCCGTTCATTGCCGCCGTGACAGGGTCTATTCCGAATTCCTTGCCAAGGTCGAATGTCCTTCCTGCGAACGGAAGTCTGTCCATATATATTTTCGCACCTAGACCGCTGTCCCTGACAAGGCGTTTGAGTGTGTCGGCAAGTCCGCGGGTGACGAGATAACCGAAGGACGGCATAATCTCGGCATCTTCCATCTGACTGATAATCTGTGGATTGATATATGGCTTGAGATATTCTCCCACAAGATGTTTGTATTCTTCAAGTTTTGGCTGGCGACCGTCAGATTTCTCTTTTTCAAAGGCGGTCTTTTCTTTTTCGAGGATGCTGAATCCGAGATATGCCGCCCCTATGTTTCCGGAGATACATATAAGGTCCATACTCTTTGCCGCAGGACGGCGCTTGCCCATCAGAAGGGATGTTTCTCCGCAGACTGAAATGCTGATTGATAATCCGTTGCGTGAGGGCACAAGGTCAAGGGTGACCTGTCTGTAACCGTGCTCCCGTGCTGCGGTCACTATGCCTTGCCAAAGTTCTTCGATATGACTATAGTCAAGTTTAGCTGAGATTCCCAAACGGACATCCATCGTCCTTGGATGCGAAAACTCTGCATACAATTCGCCTGTGACTGCGGTGACGCATTTGTAACCGAGGTGTTTCAGTGGGAAATAGGTGAGGTCGAAGTCTATTCCTTCGAGGAAGGTTCTTGAATGGGTTCCTATGTAACATTTGCCGTCTGTCTCGAACCAACTGCTTTCAAATGGTTTATATGGGGTGTTTTCAAAAAGTTTTGCTATCGCCTCCACCCTTCCGAGGTCTCTGAATGTCTTCTCTGGCATATATAAATACGATTTATCTACAAAATTATAAAAATTAATTCTGTATCTTTGCAAAGATGGACCAAAATATTACAGAATGAAAAGACACACTTTGATTTTGCTGGCGGCGATGCTGCTATTTCAGACTGCGGGTTTTGCTGCGACACCGGATAAGGATGGCGGTCTCACCGTCATATCATTCAACATAAGATATGGAGATGCCAAGGATGGAACCAACTCTTGGTCAATGCGTTGTCCTGCGACATATTATATGCTTGAAGATCAAAAGCCCGATGTTATAGGAATGCAGGAGGCCCTTACATATCAGATTGCTTTCATTGAGGAGAATCTGACTAATTACAAAGGTATAGGAGTGGGCAGGATTGACGGAAAGCACGAAGGTGAGCACGCAGCTATTTTCTATAACAAAAAGACTGTTTCCCTCAAGAAATGGGGGACATTCTGGCTCTCTGAGACTCCAGACAAACCATCAATGGGCTGGGATGCAGCCTGCTCACGCACAGCGACTTGGGCGTTGATGAAAGACAAGAAGACAGGAAAGCAGTTCTACTTTGTCAATACCCATCTCGACCACGTGGGCAAAGAGGCTCAGATGAAGGGACTTGCCCTTATTGTGGAAAAAATCGCCCAAATCAATTCCAAGGGACTGCCGATGATTCTGACAGGAGACTTCAACGTCAAGCCTGACGATGCTGTTTTGACTGACCTCGACTCCAAGATGACAAGTGCACGCAAAGGAGCGGCAGAGAGCGACAATTATGGTTCATTCAACGGCTGGGGCAGGAAATCCGAAATCATTGACTATATCTATTATTCGGGTTTCAGCAGTTGCCGTGAATTTATGACCATAAAGAAAAAATATGCGGATAAACCGTTCATATCAGACCATTTCCCTATAAAGGCGGTCCTTATTTTTTAAGGATTTTCCATTTGACACTCATCTTGTCCAGATCTGAAGTCAGGTCTGCGTTCACAGCCACCTGGAATTTCTTGGACAGGAACTCGATATAATATTTTTTTACAGGATCATAGAGGGACATTGAAAGCGGAATGCTTCCTTTGTGCCTCTTAATTGTATCCACGAGATTTTTTCTGAAATCCTCGGAAAGCATAGGGGTGGTGACAGTGATGGAAATGCCCTGGATATAAGTGTCCGTGACATTGCCGAGGAGCATTATCTTCTTCGGTCTAAACACAAAAGGAGGATCTCCCTTCTCCTTTCTTTCCTCCGGCTTGCGGAAAAACATTTCCTCTACTTTGCCTTCTATGAATATGGCGTTATTCTGGATAAAATGACCGATGAACGGTTCTATATCCTTGCCTCTCAGACGGATTTCATAGCTTCCCCCGAAATCTTCCAAGACAGCCCTCAGGGATGGCTTTCCGTTTCTGTCCGGAGTGTTGTCCACCGAATTGATGAAACCTCCGATATTGAGGTTCATCGGGGTCTTCTTCTCCGAACATTCCACAATTTTGTTCGGCACTTCGGAAAGTTCGCACGATGTGAAATTCTCGAGTTCGAATGTGTAATTGTCGAGAGGATGAGACGAAAGGTACATTCCCACAAGTTCCTTTTCTCTGTGCAGCATCTCCATTCCGTCCCCGCTATCATCATTCGGATTAATCTGAGGCATCTCTGGGCGCACAGGCTTGAGCTCCTCCATACCGCCGAAGAGGGAAACCGATGATTCGAGGGAATCATTGCGATACAGATCCGCATAGCGGATGAGAGAATCGAGGAAGGTCTCACCATTTGGTCCTGCAAGGGAGAATATCTTGCGCGGAATGTTGAAACTGTCGAATGCTCCGGAATAGATGAGAGACTCGAACGCCTTCCTGTTCACTGTTCCCGCCATTCTTTCAGTAAAGTCGAAAATGTCCGTAAACAGCCCATTTGCATTCCTTTCCTCTATAATCGCGCTGACGACATTGTCTCCGAATCCTTTGATTCCGCCCAAACCGAAACGGATGTTTCCTGCCTTGTTTACGGTGAAATGGGCGTCACTCTCGTTGATATCAGGGTTCAGAACCTTTATCTTGGACTTCTTGCAGTCGTCCATTATCTTTTTAATCTCATCCATATTGGAGAGATTTTTCGAAAGGTTAGCTGCTTGAAATTCAGCAGTATAGTGCGCCTTGAGCCATCCTGTCTGATAACTTACCCAGGCATAGCAGGTGGCGTGGGACTTGTTAAAGGCATATTGGGCAAACTTCCTCCAGTCTTGCCAAATCTTCTTCAGCACTTTCTCCGGATGTCCTCTTTCCACTCCTCCGTTGATGAACTTCTCCCTGAGGGACTCCAGTACATCCAACATCTTCTTTCCCATTGCCTTACGCAACTTGTCCGCCTGACCTTTGGTGAAACCGGCCAGCTTCTGTGACAGAAGCATCACCTGCTCCTGATATACAGTGACTCCGTATGTATCCTGGAGAAATTCCTCCATCTCAGGAAGGTCATATTCAATCGGCTCCTGACCAAGTTTCCTCGCCACGAATTGCGGAATGTAGTCCATTGGTCCCGGACGATAGAGCGCATTCATCGCAATGAGGTCGTCAAAACGCTCAGGGTGAAGCTTTTGCAGCCACTCTTTCATTCCAGGGGACTCGAACTGGAACACGCTGGTGGTGTCTCCGCGTCCATAGAGTTCATAAGTCTCCTTGTCGTCAATCGGAATCTTTTCTATGTCGATGTCGATTCCGAAACGTTTCTTTACCAATGCGAGACACTCCTTTATGATGGACAAGGTCCTCAGACCGAGGAAGTCCATTTTCAACATACCCACATCCTCTATGAAGCATCCCTCATACTGGGACACCCACACATCCTCTCCGGTAGCCTTGTCGGCTGCCATCGTAATCGGAATGTAATCCGTCAGGTCGCCTCGACCGATGATCATCGCACAGGCGTGGACTCCGGTTTGCCTGATACAGCCCTCCATCTTGAGGGCATAATTGAGTACTTCCTTCACCAAAGGCGTTCCGTTCTCCAGTTCGTTCTTCAGCTCAGGAATATATTTGAAGCAGTTTTTCAGATTCGGCTTATAGTCTTTCTCAACAGGTCCCTTTTTGTATTTCTTCTCTACCGTGATGGTCTGTCCCTCGTGGTCCGGATCCGGAATTGTCTCTTCCTTGGTGATAATCTTGTCATCTTTGCCGAGCTCATCGTCATCGTTGTACGGCACTTCAACCGTCTCAACCACCTTGATTGGCTTGTCCGGAATCATTTTCGTCAGCCTTGTGGACTCTTCAATCGACAAATGGCTCACCCTCGCCACATCCTTGATGGCGCTCTTAGCCGCCATCGTACCGAAGGTCACTACGTGGGAAATGTGATCTTTCCCGTATGTCTCCTCCACATATTTGAACGCCCTGTATCGTCCGTCATCATCGAAGTCGATGTCTATATCCGGCATAGAAATACGGTCCGGATTGAGGAAACGCTCGAACAGGAGCTGGTATTTAATCGGGTCGAGGTTGGTGATTTTAAGGCAGTAAGCCACTGCAGAGCCGGCTGCGGAACCACGCCCTGGGCCCACTGAGATACCTTCCGCCCTCGCAGCCGCTATGAAGTCCTGCACGATGAGGAAGTAGTCCGGGAAACCCATCCTCGAAATGGTCTTTAACTCGAAGTCAATTCTTTCCGCCTGTTCCTCATTGAGGGTGTCGCCATATCGCTCCCGTGCTCCTATATAGCAGAGATGGCAGAGGTAGGCCACTGAATATGTGAACTCATCTCCCCTGTAGTTGCCTTTGCTGTCGCATCTTCCCGCATCGATTACATCCTTGTATTTCTCCAGATAGGTGTCGATGTCGGCAAGGAAGTCCTCCGCAATCTTGAATTTGGGAAGCACGTGCCCCCTGTCGATTTCATATCGTTCGATTTTGTCGAACACCTCCATCGTGTTGGTGAGCACTTCCGGGTTGTCAGGGAACAGGGCGCTCATCTCCTCCTCGCTCTTGAGATACTCCTGCTGGGTGTAGCGCATCCTGTCCGGATCGTCGATATATTTATTGGTAGTCAAGCAGATAAGCCTGTCGTGTGCCGGTCCGTCGTCCTTATTCACGAAATGGACGTCATTGGTCGCCACCACCTTGGTCCCGGTACTTGCCGCAAGTGCGAATATGCCGTCACACACCTCCAATTGCTGCCTGTACAATTCAGTTGATTGCCCCGGAACTTCCGTCCTGTGCTTCTGGACCTCAAGATAATAATCGTTCCCAAATACCTTCTTGTGCCAGCGGACAGCCTTTTCCGCCTCTTCCATATTCCCGGCGAGGATGGCTCTCGGAATCTCTCCCGCAATGCAGGCGGAGCAACATATTAGGTTCTCCGCATATTTCTCGACAACCTCGTGTGACACCCTCGGCTTTCCTCCGTAGCGACCTTCGATATGCCCCGTCGAAACAATTTTCATCAGGTTCTTGTAGCCGTCGTAGTTCTTTGCAAGAAGGATGAGGTGGAAATATGACTTGTGGTCCTTGTCCTTGAGTTTGTGGTCATAGTGGTTGGATACATATATTTCACAGCCCACAATAGGTTTCACATTCGGATGTTTCTTGGCGAATTTGAAAAATTCCTTTACGCCGAACATATTGCCGTGATCTGTTATGGCGATTCCCGGCATTCCGAGCTCTTCGGCTCTGTCAAACAGTTTCTCAATCGACGAAAGTCCGTCGAGGATAGAATATTGTGTGTGGACGTGGAGATGGACAAACGGCATAGTCTGATTTTTCAAAGGATGACAAAGGTACATAAAAAATCATCCCGCAGGAAATTTATTCCGACCTCCATCCTATTTTTCTTATATGGAATTTTCGAAAACCAATCTATCCTCGAAAATATTATCCAAATCTTAAGCAGTTTATTTTTTCATATTCCTAAGGAAAATTTATATCTTTACCAATATTTAAATAGGTTGATATGAAGATATTTGAATTGGATTCCGCGAGCGACTCCCTGAAAATCAGCGTCGCCGCAGCAGCTCCCGAGACAGCGCCCAAAGCAGTGGTGCAGCTGGTGCACGGGATGTGTGAACACAAGGAAAGATATTTTCCGTTTATGGAATACCTCGTTTCACGGGGCTATGCCTGTGTAATCAACGACCATCGCGGGCACGGGGCAAGTGTCAAATCTCCTGAAGATCTTGGCTATTTCTATTCAGGCGGATATCGTGCAGCCGTTGATGATGTGCACGCGGTAACCCTTTGGGCGAAAGAACGTTATCCGCATATCCCGATTCTTCTTTTCGGGCACAGTATGGGATCGCTCATCGTCCGTGCATATACCAAACTTTATGACGATTGCATCTGTGCTCTCGTGGTATGCGGAAGTCCGAGCAATAATCCGGCGGCTGGGGCAGGGAAGGTGCTCTCGCGCCTTTTCGAGATTTTCAGGGGCGACCATCATCGTCCGGTGTTGCTTCAGAAAATAGCCTTCGGTGCCTTCAATTCTGCTTTCCCGGACGCGAAGTCGCCGAATGCCTGGGTATGTTCAGATCCTGCAGTGGTGGAGGCATACGATGCTGATCCGCTTTGTAAATATGTGTTCACGGCAAATGGTTTCCGAAATCTGTTCAGTCTTGTCCAGGAAACTTATTCGCCGAAGGGATGGAAGGTATCGAATCCATCTTTGCCGGTGCATTTCATTGCAGGAGAGAATGATCCGTGCATAATGTCACCTGATAAATTTGCCGAGGCTGTGGATTTTATGCGTAAGGTGGGATATAAGAAAGTGACATCCAAACTTTATCCGGGGATGAGGCACGAGGTGCTCAATGAGGTGGGTAAGGCAGAAGTATGGAAAGATGTCGCTGACTTTTTTGATTCCATTTCCTAAGGTTGAATTTTATTGCGAAACTTGCGTAGTAATATTAAATCGAATATGAAACTTGAAAATGACTTTCTGACCATTGAGGTCAATAATCACGGAGCCGAACTTTCCAGCATAAAAAAGAACGGTCTTGAATATCTTTGGCAGGCTGATCCTGCATTTTGGAAAAGGCATTCACCTGTTCTTTTTCCTATTGTCGGAAGTGTTTGGGAAGGACATTACAGGGTGAATGGAAAAGAGTATGCGCTTGGACAGCACGGTTTTGCCCGCGATATGGATTTCACATTGGTTGAGCAGACGGACGACAGCCTGACATTCCGCCTTGAGTCCAATGAAGAGACTCTTGCGAAATATCCATGGAAATTCTGTCTTGAGATTGGCTATAGGCTCAGAGGCAATGAGATAGATGTGCTTTGGAAGGTTGTCAACACAGGTGATGAGGATATGTATTTCCAAATTGGTGCACATCCTGCTTTCTACTATCCTTCTTTTGATGCAGATGCTCAAGAGAGGGGATTCTTCTCATTCGACCGTTCGGAAGGACTTGAGTGCATCAGGATTGTGGAGAAAGGATGCGTGGATGCTCTCACCAAATATCCGCTTGTTTTGAATGATGAAGGTTTATATCCATTGAGCAAGGATTCATTTGATAAAATCGACACCTTGATTCTCCAGGACAGCCAACTCAAGAAGGTCACCCTGCATACTCCGGACAAGACACCGTGGCTGAGTCTGAGTTTTGATGCTCCTGTTGTCGGCTTGTGGTCACCTTATCAGAAGAACGCGCCTTTCATTTGCATAGAGCCTTGGTATGGTCGCTGTGACCGCGCCGGTTATCAAGGAGAGTTTAAAGATCGTGACTGGGTGAATCACCTCGCCCCTTCAGCATCCTTCTCCGCCTCCTACACCATCACAATTTATTAGAGAATATTCAAAAAAAGCAATGTGCCACTAACAGCGAGGATGACTAAAAAGTCCCTTTTTTGTCATCTCGACCAAGCGAAGCGCGTGGAG